>JBKJSJ010000179.1:0-2864 GCA_046595965.1 Ferruginibacter sp. | reverse complement strand
CAAAATATTGTATCCGCAACTCCAGGATGGGATACCCAATGCCTGCACTTCGAGGAATAATAAATTTGCTGCCAGCGGAAGTTCATCACTATGCTGCATAGCCATCGTTCTTGAACGCACTTTTTCCAATGCGGCTTCAATCTTTGCTTCTCTTGCCTGCGCTTCGGCTTTTTTCAGATCGAGAAAACGGGTATAGGTTTGTTTAAACTCTTTGGTAAAGCGTTTGAATATGTCCCAGGCTTGGGGATGAGGTTCCAGTGTGATAAACATCAAATGACCCTGCGGAAAGAAACCACAATGAGTAACCTGGTATTTTGGCAATTCAAATCCTGAGGCCACAATACTTTGCATAAAATCTCCGACAACCGGAAGGGTATTCATATAACGGTATGTTTGGACCAGTGATTCGCCTTCTGATTCGAACACAAAAAAATCTTCGCCCCTTTTTTTAGCATCATAAATCGTTTTGAAAAACACATCTTCTGTGAGTGGTAAAGGAAGCGGGTCACCAATTTTCCCATCCGGCCCGGTATTATATCCAAGAAAATACGTGTCATTTTCCTGCCAGATATTAAAACCGCTGGACCAAGCCTGAATACCTAAATCTACTATTTGATTAAATAATAATGTTGCTGTTTCGGACAATTCATTACTAGACTGCATAGCCATTGTCCTGGCTCTCACCCTTTCCAGTGCCAATTGTATTTGAGCTTCTCTTGCCTGTTCTTCTGCTTTTTGCAGATCGAGGAAACGGGTATAAGTTTGCCGGAATACTTTTCCAAACCGCATAAGGATATTATTCTCTTCATCTGAATAAGGAATGCCTTTAAAATTCTCCATATACAGGGAAACATTATCAAACAACACGGTTGATGCTGCAAGGCCCGGGCAGCTTAAATAAAAATTTTTTGATGCTTCGGATAATCCGGGAACATACGATAAAAGCTCCTTGTAAAATTTGTTCTTCTCTTCAAAATTTAAATTGGTGGCAAAGAAGTCTGTACCTGTTTCTTTTGCTTCATCAAATTGAGTTGCCCAAACAGACTTAAAATATGGATGCGTTATTTTAGATGGAATGTCCTGCTCGTCAGCGATCCAGAAATGCCAATCGCCTCCTGCTGTATAGTCTACAACAAAACCTGCGTGGTCAAGATTAATTTTTAAATGAGTGAGTTGCTGATAAACAATTTTTATTACTTCTTTCAGCTCTTCACTTTTTTGCATACCCATGGAACGGCTTCTCACTCTTTCTAACGCCGCTTCAATCTGTGCTTCTCTCGCCAGCGCTTCGGCCAATGAAATATCTATATACCGCTGGTAAGAAAGACTGAATACATTTCTGAAACGTTTCAGCACTGCAAGTCTTTCTTCGGTTAGTGCATTAAAAGAGGATATTCCAATGGAGCCGATGCCAATAGAATAAAAATAGTAGTAGATAGCAGCCGAATTATTTATTCTTGGGTCATCTTTTTCCCCGATCTTAATCCGGAAAGTTTTCATGTCTTCCAGGTCTTTGCCTTTAAAAACTGATTCTGAAAATGCATCATTGGCGCTCCTGAGCTGCTTTATCTGTTTCTCAATTACCGGGTGAATATTGTAGTGAAGCTGATTAATGCTTTTACCGATGGCATCAGAATAATCGTAATTGACAAACGTTTCCTTCTCATCATTGTAAATATTGATCATGGAATTTCTCATATCCGTAAATCCAAGACTATGCAATTCATTATACAAAGTTTCGCAAATGCCCGGCAATTCATCTGGTTTACGCATGGCCATGGCAACAGCTCGTACTCTTTCCAGGGCCGTTTCCAATCTTGCTTCTTTAGCCTGTGCCATGGCTTTTTCAATATCTAAAAACCGCCGATAAGCCAGTTCAAATACATTGCGGAATCTTTTGAATAAATTGATCTCTTCCTCAGTTAATGGAACATAAGTTGAAATGCCTAATGCTACCGGACCAAGGGAATACCAGTAGTAACAAAGTATTTCAGCATTTTCTAAATATGTATCGGCATATTGATTGGTTGTTTTTTGATAAGCATACCAATCTTTTAATTCCTGATCTTTTATGAATATGGTAAACAGTTCTTCTGCACCAGTAAGCATTTGCTGAGCAAATTTTGTTTGCACCTCGTGGTTCTTGTAATCTACTTCTGTAATTAATTCTTTGTTGTGCTTTGTATAATATTCATAGTTGAAATAAACTCCTTTGGTTTCATAGATGATGGCTGTTTGCACATTACGGATATTTTTTACATTAAGTAATTCCAACTGATCAGAAATAATGTGACAAACATCAACCATATCCGCCAGTTCTTTCATAGCCAGTGCAGCGGAACGTACTTTTTCCAAAGCCTTTTCAATTTCCAGTTCACGGTTCTGGGCTTCAACCGCTTTTCTTTTTTGCTCCAGTTCTTCAATGGTTTCTTCTAATAAAATCGCAGTAGTTCGTTTTACTTTTTCGGTTCTTTCCAGTTTAAATTCGGAAATGGTTAATTCACTATCTGTGGCTTTTGTTTCTTTTATAAGCAAGTCTTTTTCTTCAGCAGTTAGTTTTTCATTTAGCTGAATAAAATCAAGAATCTTTTGAAGGTGCTGGTTCATTTATTTTTTCTTTTTTGCTGATTGTGCAGTTATCAGGTTATTTTTCTTCTTTTTCTGTTCGGTTAAATAGTTATTGCAATGCTTCGCATCCGTTTTTCAATCCAGTCTTCCGGGTAGCCTTTCAATTTGTACAGTTCTCTTGTTCTTTGTGCAGCCAGTTCGGGATTTTCTATTTCATCTAACCTATCGCTGCCAACTTGGGCCAGCCAAAGTTTAAATGGTTCTGCTTTGGGAGAGGGGATGGACTGGATGATGCG
>JBKJSJ010000067.1:0-5217 GCA_046595965.1 Ferruginibacter sp. | reverse complement strand
TTAAAACATCCCGGATAATGCTTATAAACCGATGCATTTCCTTATCTTCGCCGCCCGAAAAGAGAAATCTTTTCAATTTATACATTTCCCACATGGCTCAAAAAGTTTCCATCTGTTTGGAACGCCAGCAGGGAGTAACTAATAATAAGTTATATAATGCCAAAGGTTAAAACCAACAGCAGCGCAAAAAAGCGCTTTAAAGTTACCGGTACCGGTAAAATTACTTTCCAAAAAGCTTTCAAACGTCACATTCTTACAAAAAAGTCAACCAAGCGCAAGCGTGCTATGCGTAAAGACGGCGTTGTTGCAGACAGCAATATGCATTTTGTAAAACGTTTATTGGGTATGAAATAGCCAAAACAGATCGTAATTAAATTGACACATTAACTTTAAAAAAAAATTAAAATATGCCACGTTCAGTAAATGCAGTAGCCAGCAGGGCACGCCGCAAAAGAATTTTAAAAGCAGCCAAAGGGTATTATGGTAAGCGCAAAAATGTTTATACCGTTGCCAAAAACGTAATGGAAAAAGGTTTAACGTACAGCTACGTTGGACGTAAATTAAAAAAGCGTGAATACCGCACATTGTGGATAGCACGTATCAATGCAGCAGTAAGAGCAGAAGGAATTACTTACAGCGAATTCATTCATAAATTATCTGCAAAAAACATTGACCTTAACCGTAAAGTTCTGGCCGATTTAGCAATGAATGAACCAGCAGCTTTTACAGCTTTGGTTAATTCTGTAAAATAAATTTTAGCAGCAATAATATCTTTACCGTCCCGCAAAAAGTGGGATGGTTTTTTTATGCTCATTTTGTTTGGTATATAATACCTTTGCCACGCTAATTTTTTAATAACTGTTTTTTAAATAAGCATTTTACGCTAATGAACAATACGTACAATAGCCTCGTTCAGCAAACTTTTAATTTTCCACAGGAGGGATTTAAATTAAAGGACGATTTTCTTCAGTACAATGAGGTGGATATTAAAGCACTCATTGATAAACATGGTACTCCTTTAAAATTAACCTATCTGCCCAAGATAGGAATGCAGATTAATAAGGCGAAACAGATGTTTGCAAATGCTTTTAAAAAACACAAATACGAAGGGGCTTATCATTACTGTTACTGCACTAAAAGTTCTCACTTTAGTTTTATTGTAGAAGAAACATTAAAGCACAATATACACCTGGAAACTTCTTATGCTTATGATATTGACATCATCAATTCATTGTATAAAAGGAAAAAAATTAATAAAGACATTCATATTGTATGCAATGGGTTTAAGCAGAAGAATTATACAACCCGGATTGCAAAACTGATTAATGACGGATTTAAAAATGTGATTCCGGTGCTGGATAACAAGCAGGAGCTTGCGATGTATAAGCGCAATATCCGTACTGGTGAGCCTTTTAAATTGGGCATACGCATAGCTGCGGAAGAAGAACCTTCTTTTCCTTTTTACACCTCAAGGTTGGGCATGAAGGCAAAAGATGTGCTGGAATTTTATGTAGATGAAATAGAAGGTTATGAAGATAAGTTTCAATTAAAAATGCTGCATATTTTTTTAAACAAAGGCATTAAGGATGATATATATTACTGGAGTGAATTGCAGAAAAGTATTGCACTCTATTGCCAGTTAAAAAAGATTTGCCCCGAACTGGATTCTATCAATATTGGTGGCGGATTTCCCATTAAACATTCACTTGGGTTTGAATACGATTACCAGTTTATGATTAATGAAATTGTAGGCAATATTAAAAACGCCTGCAAAAAAGCTAAGGTACAGATGCCGGATATTTATACCGAATTTGGAAGCTTTACGGTGGGAGAAAGTATGGCTCATATTTTTAGTGTGATTGGAGAAAAAATTCAGAACGACCGGGAAACCTGGTACATGATAGATTCATCTTTTATTACCACACTGCCCGACACCTGGGGTATTGGTGAAAAATTTTTAATGCTGCCTATTAATAAATGGAGCAATGAATACCAGCGGGTGGTATTAGGCGGCATTACCTGCGATGGGCACGATTATTACGACTCGGAAGAACACATTAACGAAGTGTTTTTGCCCAAAGTAAAAACTAGTCATGAAGATGAACTGGAATCTAATAAAGAACCCTTATATGTTGGTTTTTTTCATACAGGTGCATACCAGGATCAGATAAGCGGATATGGTGGTATTAAACATTGCCTGATTCCATCCCCCAAGCATGTTGTTTTAGAAAAAGATAAAAACGGGAAATTGGTAGAGTGGGTTTATGCAAAACAACAAACATCGCAAAGCATGCTTAAAATATTAGGATACAAATAATTTATTAATAGCATTTAAAAAAAAACTCCATCCCTTTAGATGGAGTTTTTTGGTAATGCCATCTTGAGTTATAAAGAGGTCTAACGGACTACTAGTAAATCTTAGAAGGTATTATGCCGATAGCAAAATGCATTGTGATAAATAGTGGTATAATCTGTATTACTGAAAATCTTTGTTTTCAAAAATGCCTTTATAATACAGGTAATACTTTCCATCTTTTTTATTTCGCCAGTAGCGTTTTCCTTCCAGGTCGTAATAATAACGGCCATTCACTGTTTTTTTTGCAGCGGCATCATTTACCGCTATAGATTTGGGCACCGCTGTTTTTACGGGTACTTTAAAACCCATCTTAATTTTCATTTCGGCAATGGCTACAGAATCAGCTGTTTTTGTTGCTGCTGATGTAGTGGATGGCGTTATATTCGGTTTAGTAGGTGCTGTGATTTTGCGGCTACACGCTTGCAATAATAGGAAAGAAAAAAGAATGAAACTGTTTACAAAATATTTTTGCATGAGATGGTTTTGCCACTTATAAGCAAGAATAAAACCAAAAATGAATGGAAGGCGGATTTTACTTTCGCCTTTTAGGTTTATATTTTTTATTCACTTTAGGATTATTAAAATAGGCATCCAGTTCCTTTTCATCTGCAGGCTCTTCTGTATAGGGAATATCTATCAACTGAATCTGCATTTGTTTTAGTTCTTCTCTTAATTTCCTTGATTTATTCAGGATGTCAATATCCCTGGTACCAGTCAGTTGGTTTTCTTGCAAAAGAAATTCTAACCGTTTAATACTGCTGCGAACGAGGGTGGCAGAATTTTGTTCATAACTGCTATTGGGTACAGTAGCTTCTTTTACCGGCACTAATGCAATACCTACACTGGGCAGAATTTTCCCGGTTGTTTTCTGGCTTTCTCCGGGGAGGGAAGAAAAAATAGTACCACTCAGTGCAGTTGAAGCAGAAGCAAGGTCAAAACCAGTGCGGGTTCGTTTGGTTCTCTTTATTTTTTTATCTACTAACCTAAAACTGCTTTTTAAGGAGGTAATGTATTTTCTGGTATCATTTTGCAGCCTTTCAAACTCTAAGACCTGCTGAGGGTAATTGATATTTTCTTTTACCACAATTTCTATTCTTGCCGTATCGGATGCATTAAATTTATTGCTGCCTATAAAATACAACTCTAATTTTTTTGACCTGTCTTTATCATTTTCTTTCACAAAATCAAATGGAGCCACCCATGTAAATTCATCTCCACAACGATCTACTTTGGTTGATGACTTTACGGGATAATTGCTCATATAAGTAATTTGCTCAATAGGGAAACTGCCATTATCACATTGAATTTTAAAACTAACTGTATCACCTTCCTCTATAAATAGCGTATTGGTTATTGTTGGTTTCAACCTGGAGTGAATGATTTCTGTACTATAAAAGAGGATCGTAAATCCTGTATCTACTTTATCTTCCGGAACATCCAGATTTTGAACCCTCATGGTCACCTTGTACTCAAAATCATATTTAAGCCTTCCGGAAAGAAAGTAAGATTTTTCTGCTTTAAAAGTAAGTAAGCCGTTGTCTTTATTAATTTTTAATCCTACCGGTGAATTTTTAAGAAACCAGTAATAATTTTCAAGTGGTTTGTTTATAATATACTGATACCTGAGCGTAGAATCAACATGAAGCGTAAAATAAGGGTTCAGGTTTTTTATTCTTAAACTAGTGTCGGTTTGTTTAACAGGTAATATAACTGTATCTGCCGGAGCCTGTGCATAAATGGCCATTGAACAAAAGCAAGTCAATAAAAATAGGATCACCCGGTTAAAGCCCATGAGATAGTTTACTTTTTAAAATATTTGCAGCAAAGATAATTAAATAGAAAATTTTATGGTCATTAAACTAAACGAGGGATAAAAAAGAAAGCCCGCTGAAAATTTTCAACGGGCTTCTATGTAAGTGCGCTTCAGACTGAAAGCACTGAATGTATTAACGTAATATTTATATTTTTATTTTAAAAAAAGCCCTTCAATCTTTTTTTTACCTCTCTTAATATTAAAAGTTAGAAAGCAAATATTTTTTTAATAGTTTTAAGCAGCAATAATTATATATATGAAATCAATCATTTTAACGCTTATAATTTTATCCGCTTATTTATTTGCGAGGAGTCAAACTCCGGAAGATTCAGTAAAAGCTACTGTAAATTTATTATTTACTGCTATGAAAAGAGCGATGCCGTAATGCTTAAAAGCAGTTTTGGAGACAGTGCTGTGCTGCAAACAATCAGTAGGAATAAAGAGGGGCCAATAGTGGTAAAAAACGAATCTATAAAAGATTTTGCAAGCTCTGTAAGTGCAGCTCCTATTGGTTCCCTGGACGAACGCATTATTTTTGATATGATTAAATTAGATGGGCCGCTTGCTTCAGTGTGGACACCCTATTCTTTTTATTACAATGGCAAGTTTAATCATTGCGGAGTTAATTCATTTCAACTTATAAGAACCGCACTGGGATGGAAAATACAGTACATCATAGATACACGCAGAAAAACAGGTTGTTTACAAAATTAAAAACCTCCCCAGGAATGAGGAGGTAAACCTTTCATTAAAACTAAGGGAACCAACTGTATGCACTAATCATAAAATGTTATTGAATATTAATATCTTTTGCCCCTGTTTTTAAAACTTCTTTTTTGGGAAGTTCTAATTTCAAAATCCCATTTTCATATTTTGCACTAATATTTTCCACATCAATTTTTTCATCAATGGTAAAGCTGCGTTTAAAACCTTTGTAAGTAAATTCTCTGCGGATCATCTTATCAGTTTCTTCATATTTTTCTTCTTTTTTTTCTGTGCTGATGTTTAATAAATTGCCCTCGAGTTTTATGGCAAAATCTGCTTTTTC
>JBKJSJ010000029.1:0-8122 GCA_046595965.1 Ferruginibacter sp. | reverse complement strand
TTGTTTCTTGCCGCCAGCCTTTGTTTATTGCAGGGGCCATTGCCTTTTACCACAGCCCAAAATTCATCCCAGTTAATTTCTCCAAAATCGAAATGTTGGGTTGCTTCATTCCATTTTAAATGTTTATCGGGCAGCGTCATGCCAAGTAATTTTATTTGCTGTGCAATCATATCTACAAAATTCTGACGCAGCTCATCATTTGTTTTACGTTTTATTTTCCACTTCATGCTTTGGTCGCTGTTGGTAGACTCTGCATCCTTAGGTCCAAACATCATCAAGCTGGGCCACCACCACCGATTAATTGCATCCTGGCATAGAGTTTTCTGTTCATCGGTTCCCTTAGATAAAACCAGCAGGCTTTCAAAACCCTGGCGCTGATGAAAACTTTCTTCTTTACAAATTCTTACCATTGCCCTTGCATAAGGACCATAACTGGTGCGGCAAAGCATTACCTGGTTTAAAATAGCGGCGCCATCAACCAACCAGCCCACGGCACCCATATCTGCCCAGGTTAATGTGGGATAATTAAAAATGGAAGAATATTTTGCTTTGCCACTGTTAAGGTCATCAATCATTTGTTCTCTACTGGTGCCCAGTGTTTCTGCGGCAGAATATAAATACAAGCCATGCCCCGCTTCGTCCTGAACTTTGGCTATAAGTATTGCTTTTCTTTTTAAGGAGGGTGCCCTGCTTATCCAGTTGCCTTCGGGCAACATTCCTACAATTTCGCTATGGGCATGCTGACTAATCTGGCGCACATTGGTTTTGCGGTAGGCATCGGGCATCCAGTCCCTTGGCTCAATTTTTATTTCTTTATCAATTTTATCCTGAAAGGCTTTATCTAAATCATGTAATGGCATAACTAATATTTAGAATGTGAAATTAATAAAAAGCTAACAGTTGTTAGTTAAAATGCTGTTTTAAATTTTTTCGGTGTTATTTAATATTACTCCAGTTTTCACCTGTTTTAATGCGGTGTATCTGCATATCGCTCACTTTAAATTTTGTAGCAATTTCTTTTAGTGTTTTATTTTCTTTTAATAATATCCTAATATTTTTTATATCCGCAATGGTAAGTTTTGCGTTTCCCATAATGCCATTTTCCCGCCTTAATTTCTTTATTCTTTTTACAGCCGGGCTTCCCTGTGCATGGGCAGATGCTTCTTTTACGGTAGCCCATTGCAGGTTATAAAAGTGATTATCGGTTTTTTTATAATTGGAATGGATAACTACTGTTTCATTTTTTTGAGGCCTGGGCAAAAAATATTTTGCCACTAAACGATGCAGCAAAGCATGCTGGTATTTTCCATTGTGTTTAAATCGCCAGATAGGGTAACCTTGCTGCAGGCTGCATTTTAAAAGGCTGCCATCTGCAATTTCTTTCTTAAATTTTACGAGCCGCCCGCAATTACTTATAGCATATTTTTCGCTGTAAGCAGATTTATGGTTACGGATTACCGACCATTTTTCATCTTTCATTAACCCTATCATAATAATTGATTTTATTTTATATCAAAATCTATAACAACGTTTTCTGTTAGGGGATGAGACTGGCAAGTGAGGATAAAACCTGCTGCTACTTCTTCGGGCTCCAGTGCATAGTTTACATCCATGCTTACCTGGCCCCTTACCAGTTTTGCACGGCAGGTGCAGCATACACCGCCTTTGCAGGCGAATGGTAAATCGGCACCCTGCTGCAGGGCTGCATCTAAGATGCTTAGTCCTTTACCGGCTAATTTAAAATCAACCGTGCGGCCATCTAGTTTTAAAGTGATGTTACTCTGGGGGCCTGCATCCACCGCTGTCTCTGCAATGCCTGGTTCCTTTTTTATATTGGTTTGCCCCGGTGTAGTAAATAATTCAAAATGAATTTTGTTTTTTTTAATGCCAAGGTTTTGTAAAAAATCGCAGGTTGTAAAGATCATTTGCTCTGGCCCGCAAAGATAAATGCTGTCAAAAGTTTTGAAGGGCAACATGTGCTGCAGTGCTGCTAATTTATCTTTGTCTATGCGTCCATAATTGAGAGCCGACTCTGTTTTTTCCCGGCTGAGTATATTTATAAAATTAAACTGCTGCATGTATTTATTTTTAAGCCCTTCCAGTTCTTCAAAAAAAATGATAGAGCTGCGGCTTTTGTTTGCATAGATGAGCGTAAAGTTGCTATTGGCGTGGGTTAGCAGGGTATGTTTGATGATAGAAATTACTGGAGTAATGCCACTGCCTGCTGCTATGGCAAGATAATTTGCTGCCCTGGTTTCAATTAGTTTGGCATTAAATTTACCTACGGGAGGCAATACTTCCAGCACATCACCTTTTTGCAGGCTGTTATTTGCAAATGCAGAAAACAAACCACCAGTTACTTTTTTAATGGCCACTTTTATTTCTTTTTCATAGGGAGCTGTACACAGGGAATAGGAACGTCTTAGTTCTTCTCCATTAAAATTTTTTCTGATGGTAATATTTTGTCCCTCCTTAAAAAGAAATTCGGTTTGCAGATATTCAGGAATTTCAAAGCTTACAGAAACGCAATCGTCGGTTTCTTTTTTAATACTTTTAATTGTTAGCGGGTGAAAATGAGCTGCCATTTTATTTTGTTAATCCGTTTAGTAAATGATCGACCATGTTTTCTTCCAATACCTGTAAACTGATTTCTTTTTTATGTCTTTGCCAAAACTCCAGCCCACGAACAGCCGATAGGATGGTAAGCACAGCGACATGCGGATGAATATTTTTAAATTCTTTTTTATCTATTCCTTCAGTTATTATTTGTATCATGCTGCTTTCGTAGAATCTTCGTTGAGATAAAAAAGTACTGAGGTAAGGATCATCCAGGTGTTTCCACTCATGATTGGCTACATAAACTTCATCAAAGCGTTGAATCATCATTTTAATATGAAAACGAATGAGCTGTTCTATTTTTTTTGTTGCCGAGCTGTTTTGGGCTTCTACCATTTGTAATTGAATAGTAAAATCACCGGCTATCTTAAAACAGATGGTATGAAGCAATTCATTTTTGTTGCCAATATGGTTATAAAGGCTGGGTGCTTCCACGCCAATTTTTTGGGCCAATTCTCTCATAGAACTTGCTTTAAAGCCTTTGAGCCTGAACAATGCTGCTGCTTTTTTTAGGATAACATCTTTTTTTGTGCCCGTAAGGGATGCTTTAATTTTTGCCATAAGTAAAATACAAAACTAACGGATATTAGTTTTTTGCAAATAGTTTTAATGCTATTATTACTATTTTTGGCCGTTGAATAATATTTTTCCTTATGCAATTAGCTGCCATAGACAAAGTAGAAAATATTTCTCCGGAAAATTTCAGGAAGAAATATTATGAGCCTATGAAACCGGTTATCATTACGGGGCTTGCCAAAAAATGGCCGGCTTTTGAAAAATGGAACTGGGATTATTTGATAAATGCTGTAGGCGACAAGCAAGTTGGCGTATATAATAATGTAAAAAGCGACTCCTACACACCTATTAATACTGCAGATGGCTATATGAAATTTGGCGATTACTTGCAAAAGGTAAAAGCCGGCCCCCTGGATCTGCGCATTTTTCTCTTCAATATTTTTCAGCATGCACCCAAGGTTATTAGCGATCTTATTTGGCCTGATGAACTGATGAATGGGTTTGTAAAAAAATATCCAATGTTATTTGTGGGTGGGCAAGGCAGTATTACCCACATGCATTTTGATATAGACATGAGTCATATACTGCACACCCAGTTTTTAGGTAAAAAAAGGGTGCTTTTATTTCCCCATCAGGAACAATTTAAATTGTACAGAAAGCCCTGGGAAGTGCTGAGCCTGGCCAATTATGCCCATTACAATCAATTTTTTGATTATGAAAGTTTTCCGGCGGCCAGGCTGGCAAAGGGATACGAAGTAATTTTAGAACATGGAAATACCCTGTTTATGCCCGCAGGGTATTGGCACCATATGGAGTATATAGAAGCAGGTTTTGCCGTGAGCCTTAGAGCCATGCAAAATAGCCTGGGTGGCAAAATGGATGGAATCTGGAAACTTTTTGGCATGCGGGGAATAGATACGGTGATGAAAAAAACGGTTCCGCAATGGTGGTACAACAGAAAAAAAAATCAAATAAAGGCCAATGCGGAGAGGGAAATATTACAGCATTCTGCCATCATATAAAAAAAATTAAAATAATTGAAGAAAAGTATTAATTTTACGGCCTGACCCCCTATAAAACTATCCTCTCCAATATTATCTTATCTAAAGCAATCAGGGAATTTTACTTTCCCCCAATAATCCCATTAAAGCAAATTTCATTTTGAAAGTTATATAGTATAGCCTCAACTTTTTTTCTTGTGGTTTCAGAGGTAAGCAAGGCCGGTGATTTTTATCACTGGCCATTTTTTAATCTAATGCCCTGTTTATAAAATCTATCATGGGCTTTACAGCATTAAAGGTTTTTGAAAGATCAGCCACAAAATTTTTGTTTATTAAATCTGCCTCTGTAAGTGGTTTTGTGGTTACAAAGCTTTTAAGCTTTATAAACTCTATGGCAGCATTATCTGGTTCATAACCTTTGGGAGGCCGCACCAGGCTATTGCTCTTATCTATCCCGTTTTCAAATTGGTTTTTAAAACTTCCGGAACCAATAATTTTTTTCCATTCTTTAAAGTTGTAATCTATTTCCTGCCTTATTTTTAACAGGTCTTCGGGCAGGGGCATCCAGATTCCGGCAGCGGCAAAACTCCTTGCCGGCTCTATGTGCAGATAATATCCTGCACCCGTTCCTTTTTTTCCTGCCCGGTTAAAATAAGCCGCCATATTATTTTTATAGGGTTGTTTGTTTTTGCTAAAACGTACATCCCTGTTTATTCTAAAAATACATTCCTTTGCTGTAAGATTGCCTATTTCAGGATCAAATTTTGCTATGGCAGGTATAATAGTATCTACGACCTCAATAAAGGATATCCTTGCTTCATCGTACCGTTTTTTATGGGTATCAAACCAGGGCTTGTTATTATTTATTTGAAGGGCTTTTAAATATTCGAGCAAATTTTTTTGAATCATAATAGTGAAATTGATAAATGTAAATGTATTAAAAAAGCTGCCTCTAAAATGGAGACAGCTTTTATAAATGCCGTTATTAAAAAAATCAGATGTGCCCCCAGTTCTCTCCGCTTTTAATCCGGTAAAGTGTCATTTCGCTTACACCATACTTTTGGGCCATCTGTTTGTAAGTAAGTTTTCTTTTTGTGCTGCTAATGGCAGCTTTAATGGTTTTTACTTGTGTAGCGTTTAATTTTAAACCCCTGCTACGATTGGCCTGTCGCTCTTTGTAAGCCATTTTAGGAGGACTTGTTTGCTGGTGTGTACTTACTTCGTGTATGGTAGCCCATTTTAAATTATTAAAACTGTTGTCTGATTTGGAATGGTTCTGATGAATAACGAATTTATGCCTGGCCGATTTTTTTGGGCAAAATAACCGGGCCACTTCCCGGTGAATATAAATGGTGCCATTGCCTTCTTCTACATGAAGGTTTAAAGTACGGTAGCCAGAAGTGAGCGATCCGTTGAGTAATTTTCCATCGGCTAGAATATCTGCTGTATAGCTGGCAGCACGCCCCTGGTTACTCACTGCATATTTTTTTCTCATATTTTTATAGCCCACAAACTGAATTTGCTTCCATGCTTCTCCTTCATTTTTTTTAATCATGACTTCATTTTTAAAATGTATGGAATAGTGAAACTATTTTTCAAAAGGAGATATGGTATTTGCCGGATGGGGAAGTATAAATATAATATTTTATTTTACTAAGTAGTTATCATTTTTATAAAATCCTCTTCGGATAATATTTTAATGGCTGGAATATTTTTTGCCTTTTCCAGTTTGCTACCGGCATCGCTTCCCACAATAAGAAAGTTTAGTTTGCTGCTTACGCCAGCCAGTATTTTACCGCCATTTTTTTCTACCATAGCTTCGGCGTCACTTCTTTTTAATTGGGTAAGCGTGCCGGTAAATAAAAACGTTTGTCCGTTAAGGTTACCCTGCTGCGTGTCTGTTTTACCTGCCTCCATCTGCACACCCAGTTGCTGTAGTTGATGAAGGATATTCATATTGTCGGCATTTTTAAAGAAGCTGAAAATGCTGCCTGCAACTTTTACGCCCACATCATTTAGTTGTTGCAATTCTTGCAGGCTGTAGTTGGCCAGGTCAAAAATGTTACTCACTGTTTGCGCCAGTGTTTTGGCTGTGGTTTCGCCTACATAGCGGATACCCAGCCCAAAGATGAGCCTGTGCAAGGGTTGAAGCTTGCTGGCTTCAATGGCAGATTGTAAATTTTCTATAGACTTTGCACCCAGGCCCTCTGTCGTTTTAAGAGCATCCCAATTAAGGGTGTAAATACCAGGCACATCTTTTAAAAATCCCATTTCATAAAATTTGTGCACATTGGCTTCCCCAAAACTACGGATGTCCATAGCGTCTTTACTTACAAAATGAATGATGCGTTCTACCACCTGCGCTTTGCAGTTGATATTAACGCAGCGCCATACAGCTTCCCCATCAGGTTTAAACAACTGATCATTGCATACCGGGCAATGGGTGGGAAATTTAATGGATGCTTCATCTCCATTTCTTAATTCGATTAACGATTTTACAATCTGTGGTATTACATCTCCACTGCGTTCTATCAATACAGCATCACCAATTTTTAAATCTTTTTCTTTTATATAATCTTCGTTGTGTATAGATATGCTGGTAACCGTAACGCCACCTACGGATACCGCTGCAATTTTTGCCACAGGCGTTACTGCACCGGTTCTGCCTACCTGGTATTCTACTCCCAGCAATTTACTGGTAGCCTGCCTTGCTTTAAATTTATATGCAATGGCCCAGCGTGGATGGTGTGATGTCATACCCAGTTTTTCCTGCAAGGCAAGATCATTTACCTTTATCACCATACCATCTATCTCGTAGGGCAGGGTATCTCTTTTGGCCTCAAAGTTTTTTACAAATTCAATGACTCCTGCTATTCCTTTCAGCACATTCATTTCTTTTACCGGGCTTCTAAAACCAAGATTCCATAGCATTAATAGCATATCGCTATGTGTAGCAGGGAACTGGTTTAATTTAGACGGATTTGTACCCTCCCTTTCTGGGAGTAGGGAGGCGGTATAACTCACATGGTATAAAAATGCTTCCAGGTTTCTCCTGCTTACTTCTTTGCTGTCTTTTATCCTAAGGCTTCCTGCTGCTGCGTTGCGTGGATTGGCCAATGGTGGCAGGCCTTCTTCTATCAATGCGTTATTGTATTTGGCAAAGTTGTTTTTGTTTAGCAGCACTTCTCCCCTTATCTCTATTTGTTGTATTCCATAATCTCTAAAAGCTGCCGAAAGCGGCACTGATTTTATCTGTTTAATATTGGGAGTTATATCATCACCTGTTTCACCATCGCCCCTGGTAATGCCTCTTAGCAGCAAATCGTTTTCGTAAACAAGAGAAATGCTGGCACCATCAAATTTTGGTTCGGCACAATACTCCACTTCCTCCAGTCCGCTCAGCTCCCGGGCTTTGCGGTCCCAGTCCTGCAGGTCATCTGCATTGTAGGAATTTTCTAAAGATAACATGGGCACCAGGTGCTGCGTTTTGGGAAAATCTTTTATAAGCCCAATGCCTACCCGCTGCGTGGGCGAATCTTTGGTTACTGCAGCAGGGTTTTCTTTTTCAAATTTTTCCAGGAGTTTATATAAGCTGTCGTATTCAAAATCGCTTACCAGGGGATCTGTCATTACATAATAACGGTACTCATGAAAGCGGAGCAAGTTTCTAAGTGCATCGATATTTTTTTCAATATTTTGTTTATCCTTTAGCAAAAGCCAATGCTGGGTAATAGCCTGTAGTTTTTTTGTCTCTTCAGAATTATACATAAAAAATTTTCTTACAGGCAAATGTAAAAAAATAAGGGCAGAGCATCATCAGCAATGCTTTAATCAATTATCAATAATATAGAAACTCCTAAAAACAGCCGGCTATGCATCAGAATGTCTATTATAATTTTTCACTTCATGTTATGCGTATTTTCATTTTTAGCGATGCTGTACCTGATATTTGTTTTTATAAAATCAAAATTAGCATGCTCCTGATTTTA
>JBKJSJ010000474.1:0-4813 GCA_046595965.1 Ferruginibacter sp. | reverse complement strand
ATCTGTACTAATAGCCAATCCAACCTGAGGAACCAACCTTAGCTCAAACTTTTATAAAATAACTTCACCATGGTTTCATTAAAACATATTTTCACCGATGCCATGCATTTGTTCTTTCCACACAACTGCCATGGCTGCGGCAGCGATATTCTTTCTGAAACCAGCCTGCTTTGTTTGCGCTGCATCAGCGATCTGCCGCATACTAATTTTGAGACCATTGAAAATAATCCCGTAGAAAATATTTTCAGGGCAAGGGTAATTTTAAAAGCAGCCAGCAGCCAGTTTTATTTTTCCAAAGGTCATATAATTCAACAGCTCATTCACCAGTTAAAATACAAGGGTAACAAAGAAGCAGGTGAATACCTGGGTGCGGTTATGGGGAGAAGTCTGCTGCAAAGCACCCGTTTCAGCAACATTGATTATTTAATTCCGCTTCCTTTATATGCGGATAAAGAATTTAAAAGAGGGTTTAACCAGGCAGAAATTATCTGCAACGGAATGGCAAGCACCATGCAGGTGCCGGTACTTACCAAAAATGTAATCCGTCAGCGGCATACAGATACTCAAACTAAAAAACACCGGGCAGAAAGATGGGAAAATGTAGAAGGAAGTTTTGCTGTAAAGAATCCGTCTCAGCTTCATCTAAAAAATATTTTACTGGTTGATGATGTTATCACAACCGGAGCTACCCTGGAAGCCTGCGCACAATGTTTATTACAAATACCCGGCATACAAGTTAGTTTGGCCACAGTGGCCACTGCAAGTAAATAGTTTATTGTAGATTTGTTTTGATGAAAATATATTTTCTTTTGCTTATCAGCCCATTCCAAAAATTGCGAAACCTTACTGGCATCGTCAACTGTCAAATGCTCATTGCCACTACCCTGTTGTTTATAGCTACCAACTCCTGCAAAAAAGATTCTTTTATTACCAGTGCAGATGCAAGGCTTCGTTTTAGTGCCGACTCTATAAAATTTGATACCGTTTTTACCCGTACCGGTTCGGTAACCCAATCTTTTAAAATTGTAAACGAAAACGATCAACCGCTTAAATTATCTTCTGTAAAATTAATGGGCGGCACTGCATCTGCTTTTAAAATAAACATCAATGGTATTGCTGCAGGCGAAGTAAATAATATAGACATTGCAGCCAACGATAGCATTTATGTTTTTGTAAAGGTGCTGGTAAACCCTTCCGCAGCCAATCTTCCATTTATTATCAGCGATAGCATTTCGCTGCAGTACAACGGTAACCAGCGCTGGGTGCAACTGCAGGCTTATGGGCAAAATGCGCATTTCCTAAACAGCAGCACCATCAGCAGCAATACCTCCTGGCCAAACGATCTGCCTTATGTGATCCAGGGTTCTCTCAGGATAGCCGCAGATGTGAGTTTAACAATTAGTGCCGGCACCAAAGTGTATGCTCATGCCAATGCACCAATTCTGGTAGATGGAACCTTAACGGTAAATGGAACACTCAGTAATAAAGTAATCTTTAACGGCGACCGGCTGGATGATCCTTACAAATTTTTACCTGCCAGTTGGCCCGGTATTATTTTCAGGACCAGCAGTAAAAATAACAGGATTTTATTTGCAGAAATAAAAAATGCTTACCAGGCGTTAGTGGTAGATGCGCCATCTGCGAATGCCAATCCAAAATTAATTTTGCAACAAACTATTATTGATAACGCTTACAATGCAGGATTGCTTTGCATCAATAGCAGTGTGCAGGCAGAAAACATATTAATAAGTAATAGTGCCAATAATATTTTTATAGAATCGGGGGGTAATTATTCTTTCACTCATTGCACTGCAGCATCTTATTCCAATAATTTTATACCGCACAAAACACCGGTATTATCTGTAGCTAATTATACAACTCAAACGGGCAACCCGGCTACACAAAACCTACAGGCAATTTTTACCAATTGTATTTTCTGGGGCGATAACGGATTTGTAGAAAATGAAGTGATTGTAAACAAACAGGGAAGCAACCCTTTTAATGTAACCTTTCGTAATATCCTATACAAAGCTGCTGACATTCCGGCCAACAGCACGATACAATTGAGCCTGCAAAACCAGGATCCCCTTTTTGACAGTATTGACATTAGCAACCACTATTACGATTTCAGGCAAAAAAATAATCCACTGGCAGCAGGTGTAAATAAGGGCATAGCTACAGGATTATTAAAAGATCTGGATGATAATAATCGGAATGTAGGCTTGCCCGATATGGGTTGTTATGAGAAGCAGTAACCCTGGGTATAGACCAAAGCTGAGACCCGCTCTTTGGGAACCGAATGTAACACCCAGTAAAAAAGGCAGCATTTTTGCTCTACCAAACAAAACCTATTATTAAACGTTATTAAAATAAAAAACACATGATAAAAATAATTGCCCTTACCACCGTATTGATAAGCTGTGCCGCACATTCCAGTAATACATCTAAACATCCCATTATTGCATCCACCCCTACTGTGAGTAATCAATCCATTTATGGGTTTAAAGTAGAGGGATTGGAAGGAGGTACAATAGATTTTGCCGCTTACAAAGGAAAAAAGATTTTAATTGTAAACACCGCTTCGGCATGTGGATTTACTCCACAGTATAAAGAGCTGCAGGCGCTGTATGAAAAATATAAAGAAAAATTAGTAATCGTAGGTTTTCCAGCCAACAATTTTGGCGGACAGGAATCGGGCAGCAACACAGAAATAAAAGCATTTTGCGAAAAAAATTATGGTGTTAGCTTTCCCATGGCTGCAAAGATCTCTGTAAAAGGAGATGACATGGCACCTATTTACAAATGGCTTACCAGCAAAGTGGCCAATGGGGTATTGGATGCTGAAATAAGATGGAATTTTAATAAATTTCTGATTGATGAAAACGGAAAAATGCTGGCTTATTTTCCCAGCAAGGTTACTCCCCTGAGTGAAGAGATTCTTTCTAAATTGTAGGAGATCGTTTTGACCATTTTAAAATATTTTATTGCCTCAGGTTCGCAGGTTAAATCTGCGAACCTGAGGCATTTTATAAAAACATTTTAACGTACAGCCACACAAAAGGCGTAGCGAGCAGCAATGAATCGAAGCGGTCTAAAAAACCACCATGGCCCGGCATAAAATGCCCACTATCTTTCACATGGGCAAGCCGTTTTATTTTACTTTCCAGCAAATCCCCTAAAGTTCCAAAAATGGCGCAAATAGCTGCTATGGCAATCCAGTGTTTCAATGCAATTTCTTTGGCGGCAGGAATAACCGATCCTAATATAGCAATAACAACAACACACAAAACAGCGCCTCCGCCAGTGCCTTCCCAGGTTTTATTGGGAGATATTTTGCTAAAAGGCGTTTTACCAATCATAGATCCTACCAGGTAAGCCATGGTATCATTTATCCAGATAGAGAAAATAATGGCGCAGGGAAATAAAGGGGTAAAAACTTCTGTAACCCATAGATCGCCCCGTTCTCCATTTGCAAACAATATTCCATCTACACCCAAATCTATCATCATCAGGATGGGCATAATGATGTATAAAACGCCCAGGGGTAGTAAGGAAGGTTTAAATCTAAATATCAGCCTTACATATTCTACCAAACAACCCACCATGATGGTAAAAAATAAAGCAAGAAATAACCACACGCTGGTAAACAATCCCAACAACATTACGGCTGCAAAAACAATTGCAGTTAGTGTTCGGGTTCTGAATTTCTTTTTATCAATTGCCACTTTCGGTGTTTTCATTTGTTGCGAAAGAATGAAAAGGATCAGCCTTTGCAATGATGATTGCTTCTTTTGCTTCTATTTTTGTTTTGTTGGCAATAGAAAATTTTTCAAGCCATTTAAATAAAAAGAAAAGGAAGATTAAGGCCAGCACTCCCACCCACCAGGGCAGTTGGGGTTCCATTTTATCGAGGTCTAATTTTTCTTTCTGATTGCTCAGGTAAAAAAGCTGCGACACGGCAATAGCATTGTTTAAAAAATGTGCCACTATATTTACCCATATATTCCTGGTTTTGTAATACATCATGCCCAGCACAAACCCCAGCACCAGCCTGCTTAGAAAAAGATAAATAGAAAAATGGATGATACTAAAAATAACAGCAGTTACAAATATGGCCATCAACGGGCGGTTCCACCATTTTTCCAGCAGGTTCTGCAGGGCTCCTCTAAAAAAAACTTCTTCAAACAATGCCGGAAAAAATGCCATGATAAAAATTGCCAGGATATATTCGCCCCAGCTTTTAAGATTACTTAGTGCCAGCACCTGCTCATTGTAAGTGTCTTCCAGCTTTTTGGCCATCGCATCCAAAGAAGGAAAATGAGCCACAATAGATTTAGAAAAATCGGCTAATGGCGAAGCCAGCAGACTGGCCACCAGAATTAAAAAAAATCCTATCAGTACCTGCTTTAGTGTAAAGTACCGGCTAAATCCCAGCCAGAAAAAGTTTTTACCATTTACCAATAATGAATACAAAACTGCAGGTACAAACATTAATAAAAAAGTTCCCAGCACCTGGCTAAGACGAGCCATTGAAATATTTTTTGGATCCAACATAGCTTTTAGCATGGCATCCCCCATTTTAGCAAAAGATGTTCCCTCGGGAATCATTTGCATACCTATATACAACTGTGCCCCACCAGCCAAAATAAAACCAAGGCCCAGGAAAAGAATTAAAATACCCAGTTGACCGCCGCTTGAGAAACCCTTCAATGATTTGTATTGCATACGTTTAAATGATTAGTTGTAAATTTGCGACCGCAATATACAAATAGATATGCCCAAAATTGGCAACATACAATTACCGGATTTCCCC
>JBKJSJ010000445.1:0-3322 GCA_046595965.1 Ferruginibacter sp. | reverse complement strand
CCGGCTACTTTAAACATAGCTTCTATGCAAATAAGTGTGCAGGAAACAATTACCAATGCCCTCTACTTTACGCTTGGCTGCCTGCTGGTAGAAATGATTTTTGTGCGCATTTCTTTGGTGGGTATTAAGTGGTTGCAGAAACAACAAAAATTATTTATCTGGATGGAGTGGTTAACACTAGCTTTAATTGTTATACTGGCAGCAGGCAGTTTTATTGCTGCCGGCAGGGAGCCGGGCAGCAAAAACATCATTCTTAATAACGATCTGCCCCGCTTTTTGCTGGGGGTAACCATGCGCATAGTAAGCCCCACACAAATACCATACTGGTTTGGCTGGAGTGGCATTTTATATACTAAGAAAATTCTGGAGCCTAAAAATGCATTCTATAATTTATATATTGCAGGCATTGGGCTGGGTACTTTGCTGGGCAATAGCATTTACATTTTCGGCGGCAGGCTTATTGTAGAAAAACTGCACAGCAACCATAGCCTGCTCAACAATATCATAGGAAGCATCTTTGCATTTACAGCAGTCCTCCTGCTCATAAGAATTCTTACAAAAAAAGATTCTTTTCAAAAATTAAACAGACTGCTTTAAACTGCTGCATTATTTACTATCCCTCTTTTTACTAATTAGAAATAATTTATACGCTAATTATTTTTTTAAGGAAGCAGTAAAATGTTTTTTTATGAAACGGATATAATAAATATTATCTTACTATTTCATTTCATCTTACTTCTAAAAAAATAAATCATGAAATTAAGTAGCGTAATTGCCATCGTTTCCTTAAGCCTGCTGTTTAGCCTGGGCTGCACTAAAACATCCGTAGAAAATAATGAAGCACTAACAGCCACCCCCCCACAGCTAAAAGAACGCTGTGCCAGCCAGCAGGTTCTGCTCCGCCAGCTTGCAGAAGACCCCAGCCTTGCCAAAAGAATGAATGACATAGAAGAATTGACTGCTTCATTTATAAAGAATGGAGTCAGCAGTTTCAGGTCGGGAGATGATATTATCATTCCGGTGTGGGTAAATGTTTTATACAACAGCAATGCAGAAAACATTTCGGCCTTGCAGATAAGCACGCAGATAAAAGTATTGAATGAAGATTTTGGCGGCACCAATACCGACTCCCGCCTGGTGCCTGCATTATTTGCACCCGTAAAAGCAGGCAATACAAAAATAAAATTCCAGTTAGCAGGCATCACCCGTAAGTATAGTACAATTACAGAATGGTCATTGAATAATGCTATGAAATCGGCACAGCGTGGAGGCATAGATGCTACCAGCCCTGCTACCAATTTAAATATGTGGTGCTGCGACCTGGGGCCCTATTACCTGGGGTATGCACAATTTCCGGGAGGTAATATTGAAACCGACGGAGTAGTTATAGACGACAATGCATTTGGAAATAAAGGAACCGCTGAAGACCCCTACGGTATGGGCAGAACAGCTACGCATGAAATTGGTCACTGGCTAAACCTCCGACATATCTGGGGCGATAGAACCTGCGGCAATGATTATGTAGAAGATACTCCCATAGCAGAAGGTTACAATAGCCGCTGCCCGGCTTTTCCTAAATATGGAACTTGTTCCGCCACTGTGCCCATGATGACCATGAACTATATGGACTACACTTACGATGCATGTATGTATATGTTTACCTCCGGGCAAAACATGCGCATGCAGGCTACCTTTCAGCCCAAGGGTGGCAGGGAATCTTTTGCACAGTAAAAATATTTTATCAATTAGTTTTTTAAAAGCGGTAATTTTTTTGCCGCTTTTTTTATTGCAGCGTAAAGCACAAAATGAATTAGATGCCTGTTCTTTTTTTGGAATTCTACGAATGGTATCTGTTAGCCAATGTTACATACTGCTGCCAGAAAAATAGAACCAGTTTTTTTGCAAATAAAATAAAGCAAGCAGGACTTTTCAGTTGGATGATTTAGACAATTTTGTTATCTGATACCCTAATGAAATAGGTTATTTTATAATAAAATCACAACTGTATTGTATTATTATTTATTGATGTGAAAGAACTAAGGTAATAAAAAGTTTGAAAGCAAATCACAACTGCTTCGCAGTTGTGATTTTAAGCAAGTTTATAAGGGGCATTCAAAGGCAAACTTTTCCTCTTGGGAGTCACCGTGTCAATTGGCAACCATCAGGGGCAATTATTTTTTGTTCAAAAAAATCTTCTGCCATCCCCTCATTCCTTAAACGTAGAAAAAAGGTAAACATTTATCCCTAAGATGCTGCTTTTTTTTAGCCATTGAAGAGAGTCCCTCAAAAACATTCATTGCTTTTCCCCAATTTTCCGGATATCAGTTCAAAAATTTTACAGATTATAAATTTCTTTTAAAACTATTAAAAAAAATCCGGTACAGCATTTGTTTCAGTAATATTGCCTTAAATTAAACTTCTAAAAAAATATCCCTCAAAATTGGTTTATGAATAAAATATCTTTTGTAATTCTTTTATCGCTGCTATCTTTTAATGGTTTCAGCCAGCAGACAGATACGTTGATAAAAAAGTTAGACAGCCTTAGCAAAAAAGTAGATAGTGCAGGCAAACAGATAAACAATACCACTGAAGCCGCCTACAATGCACAAACCAAAATAACTTTTAAAACCTATTTTATTTTGCTGGGCAGCACGCTTAAACAGGAATTTACCAAGCCTTTTCACATGAACAAAAAAGAACTGGGACAATTGGGTATGTTTAGCCTGGCAACGGGTGCCCTGCTTTTTGCAGACGAACCTATACAAAAGCAGGCATTAAAATTTAGAAATAAAGATGGCTGGGGCGTTACGGCCAGTAACTATATTACCAACAGCGGGGGAGTTTACGAAATCATTACATTAGCTACCCTGGGAGCATACGGGTATGTATTTAAAAATGAAAAAGTAAAAACAACTTCCCTGCTTGCAAGCCAGGCCTACATTTCAGGAACCATTATGGAAACCGTTGTAAAATACTTAACCGGGCGCACAAGGCCATCCTTTTACCAGGATGGTAATGAAGCTGAGCCCAGATTCAGAGGTCCATTTAAAAGCAATAGTTCCTTTCCATCGGGCCATGCAACCGTTGCTTTTGCAGCAGCCACTGTTTACGCCATGGAATACAAGTCCACAATATGGGTACCAATTGTAGCATATTCGGCTGCAACCTTAATTAGTGCAAGCAGGATTACTGAAAACAAACACTGGACAACTGATGTTTTTGTAGGCGCAGCTTTAGGGTACCTTACGGGAAGACATGTGGTAAATAATTATCACCGCTATGCAAAACTGCAGGCACCGGGCCAGCCAAAAAATTCGGTGTC
>JBKJSJ010000225.1:0-16931 GCA_046595965.1 Ferruginibacter sp. | reverse complement strand
CACCTGCACCAGTGATGCGCCTGCATGTAGTTTTTCCTGAGCATCTGCTGCGGTAAAAATTCCTCCGCTGGCAATAATAGGAATTTGACTGTTTGTTTTTTGATGTATATAATGAATAATCTCTGTGCTTCTTTTTTGTACAGGCAAGCCACTAAATCCTCCTGCTCCCATCATTTTAAGTTCGGCGTCTTGAGTTATTAGTTGCTGTCTGGTAATGGTCGTATTAGTTGCAACCAAACCATCTAAATTTATTTCCAGGGCAAGGTCTATTACATCATCCAATTGTTTGTGAGAAAGGTCAGGTGCAATTTTTAATAAAATTGGTTTTGGATTTAAATGATTTGTGTTTAGCATTTGCAGATTGGTAAGAATTTTCTTTAAAGATTCTTTCTCCTGTAATTCACGAAGGCCAGGCGTATTGGGACTGCTTACATTTACTACAAAATAATCTACATACGGATGAAGGGCATTAAAACAAATTTCGTAATCTTTCCAGGCATCTTCGTTGGGGGTAATTTTATTTTTACCAATATTGCCACCTATGATCAGTGGTGAGTAATGAGTTGTGCGTTGTAAGTCTGCTGCCTCCCCACTCATAATTACCGATCGATTAATATATCTCCATTTTTTTAATCTTTGTGCAACTGCCTCCACGCCATCATTATTAAACCCCATCCTGTTTATTAAAGCCTTGTCTGCAGGCAGCCGAAATACCCTAGGCTTTTCGTTTCCATCCTGTGGCAGTGGTGTTACAGTGCCTATCTCCACAAAGCCAAATCCCAATGTTTCCAGTGCATTTAAATAGCTTGCATTTTTGTCAAAGCCTGCCCCAAGTCCCACTTTATTTTTGAATTTAATATTGAAAAGGGAGTATTGAATATTTTCTTTGGGCTGATATAAGCGGGCAATCATTTGTTTTATAACACCTATGCTGCACAATGTTTTTAAAACATTCATAGAGAAATAATGTACTTTTTCGGGGTCAAATAAAAAGAGGAAGGAGCGTAAAAGGTTGTACATAATGTACGCAAAAATAACAAAGGCATTTTAGTTTTTTGCTTTGATATGGAAATTATAACTTTGACCTATAAAGTTGCATAAACAACTAAATGACGGAATGGGGTTTTAAATCCTATAATCTTAAAAGTCAATGCTCAATAAGTATCTGGTAAATGGCCCAGTGATCAAAGTCATTTAACTTCACACCCATGCAAAAATCATTTTCAAATATAAAATACTTTCAAAATGCAGGAAGCATATATAGTAGCTGGTTATCGCACCGCTATTGCAAAAAGTAAAAAAGGTGGATTCAGGTTTACCCGGCCCGATGACCTGGCCATAGATGTAATAAAAGCATTGCTGTCAACGGTTCCACAACTGGATGTAAAACGGGTGGATGATGTAATAGTAGGAAACGCTGTGCCCGAAGCGGAACAGGGTTTACAGGTGGCACGTATCATTGCGGCTAAAGCTGTAGGATTTAGTGCACCTGGCATTACTATCAACCGGTATTGTGCCAGTGGCCTGGAAAGTATTGCCATGGCTACGGCAAAGATTCGTTCAGGCATGGCCGAGTGTATTATTGCAGGTGGCACCGAAAGTATGAGCCTGGTGCCTACCGCAGGATGGAAAACTGTACCTGCCTATTCTATTGCCAAAGATGAACCAGACTACTATTTAAGTATGGGGCTTACTGCAGAAGCAGTGGCAAAGGAATACAATGTGAGCCGGGAAGACCAGGATATGTTTAGCTACAACAGCCATAAGAAAGCGGCTACTGCCATAAATGAAGGATATTTTAAAAGCGGTATTTTGCCCATTAATGTAGAACAGGTTTACATAGATGAAAAGGGAAAACGCAAAACAAAAACATACATTGTAGATACAGATGAGGGCGTAAGAACAGATACCACTCCAGAAGGCCTGGCAAAACTAAAACCTGCTTTTGCAGTGGGTGGTTCTGTTACTGCAGGCAACTCCTCTCAAACAAGTGATGGTGCTGCCTTTGTAATAGTGATGAGTGAAAGAATGATCACTGAACTGGGACTAAAACCAATTGCAAGATTAGTAAATGCCGCCAGTGCAGGTGTGCATCCACGACTGATGGGTATTGGCCCGGTGGAAGCTGTGCCAAAAGTTTTAAAACAGGCAGGCATGACCCTGGCAGATATTGACCTGATAGAACTGAATGAAGCATTTGCATCACAATCGCTGGCGGTTATCCGTGAGCTTGGCCTTAATCCGGAAATTGTAAACATCAATGGAGGTGCTATTGCATTAGGTCATCCGCTGGGATGTACCGGCTGCAAACTTACTATCCAGATAGTAAATGATATGAAACGCCTCAACAAAAAATATGGTATAGTTACAGCATGTGTGGGTGGAGGGCAAGGCATTGCTGGGATTATTGAAAATATTGAATAAACTGGCAACTTTTAAAAAAAACAATAGCTTCTCCCCCAAAATAAAGCCCCGCAAATTTGCAGGGCTTTATTTAAAATATTTTTTAAAGTTTTATTTCCTCATCACTATCATCAAAAAAACGAAATTCTGTGAGGTGATAACTGCTGTTTACTTTTATTTTTATTTTTTGTTTATACTTCCAGCTCCACTTTAATCTTCTGCTTGGGAAGCCCGAAGTAAGGTAGGTATATACAATAGGATGTACTTCAATGGTAAGCCCCTTATGCTTTTGCATAATAAGATAGCTCAGGTTCTTTGCTATTTCATCTTCCAAAATTAATGTGCTGGAAATTTTGCCGGTGCCCTGGCAGCTTGGGCAAACTTCGCTGGTATTAATGTTCATCTCCGGCTTCATGCGTTGACGGGTAATCTGCATCAAACCAAATTTGGTAATGGGCAGCACAGCATGCTTGGCCCTGTCTGCCCGCATAAACTGATCCATTGCATCTGCCAGTCTTTTTTTATTATCCATCAACTTCATGTCAATAAAGTCAACAACAATAATTCCTCCAAGGTCACGCAGCCTAAGTTGACGTGCAATTTCTTCTGCAGCTTCCAGGTTGGTTTCCAGTGCATTTTGTTCCTGGTTATTGCTTACGCTTTTATAGCCGCTGTTTACGTCTATTACATGCAATGCTTCTGTGTGTTCAATTATTAAATAAGCACCACTGGGCAGGTTCACCGTTTTACCAAAAGCTGCTTTTACCTGCTTGGTAACACCAAAATTGTCAAAAATGGGTAATCCATTATTGTAGTATGAAACTATATCTACTTTGTCGGGAGCTATACGTTGAATATAAACTTTGGTATCGGCATAAATGTTCTTGTCATTTATTACAATTCGGTTAAAATCTGCATTGAGCAGGTCCCTTAAAATACTGTTTGCCTTTCCTTGTTCACTTAAAATTTTGGCTGGTGCCACTGCACCTTTCAGGTTATCCTGCATAGTTTTCCAGGTAGCTACCAGGCTAAGCAAATCTTCGTGCAGTTCTGCAGTATGCTTGCCTTCGGCAGCAGTGCGAACTATTACTCCAAGATTTTTTGGCTTAATGGCTTCAATAATTTTCTGCAGTCTCCTTCTTTCATCAGAAGAATGAATTTTGCGGCTAACTGCCACTATATCATTAAAGGGGGTAACCACTACAAATCTTCCGGGCAACGATAATTCGCAACTAAGCCTGGGCCCTTTGGCAGCAATGGGTTCTTTTAATATCTGTACCAGAATATTAGGTCGGCCATTTAAAACTTCGGTAATTTTACCCGTTTTAATTATCTCGGGTTCTACTTTAAATTTAGAAAAATCTAACCCTTCTTCCGACTGATCGTTTACTGCAAGATTGGTAAACTTAAGAATTGACCTTACATAAGGACTCAGATCGGTATAATGAAGAAAAGCATCTTTTTCAAAACCCACTTCCACAAAAGCGGCGTTTAGGCCGGGGATGAGTTTTTTTACTTTCCCCAGGTACAGGTCACCCACGGCAAAGTTGGCATCAGCTTTTTCGCTGTGTAACTCCACCAGTTTTTTATCTTCCAACAGGGCAATTTCTACACCCTGTGGCAGTGCATTAATAATAAGTTCCTTGGTCAAAGTGTAAAAAGTTTTCTGAAATTCCGTTTATATCTGCAAGTAAAACATAAACGGCATGGTACAACAACCAATGGCCGTTATACACAGGCATATAGATGTGAGTGCCGGTACTATCAGATACCGGCACCAGTTATAAAAAGAAATTATTTCTTCTTATGACGGTTCTTTCTTAAACGCTTTTTACGCTTGTGAGTAGCTATTTTATGACGTTTTCTTTTTTTACCACAAGGCATAATAATTCTTTTTTGTGTTGAATAAATAAATTAAAATATGTTGTTCTTCAGGCTTTTGTTTATTTTATTAAAGCTATTCGATCATCTACCTGTTTTGTATAAGCAGGATTATTTACGAGGCGCTTACTTATATTATACCATTTAATAGCTTCAGTTTTATTACCCTTGGCGGCGTAAGTATCAGCTAAAAATGCAACGGCTTCCACATTCTCAGGCTGTGCAGTTATTACTTTGGTAAACCGTTCAATTGCTTTATCATACTGCCCCGAAACAAATCCACCTACACCTAGCACAAAATGTGCTTTCATATTGGAGGAATCTTTTCTTACAACCGATAGCAGTTCCTGAATACCTTTCATTGTCTGCTGCGGATCTCCGCTGCGGCCCTTGCCAAAGATGTAGCAACTGCCTAACCCAATTTTCAAATCAGCATTATTTGGGTTAAGTAAAATGGCTTTTTCAAATAACTCTATTGCTATACCTGTTTTCCAATTTAATTTAGCTTCCTCATGTTCTGCTCTTAGGTTCTCTAAAAATAATTGGGCTGCGAAGGTGAGGCTTTTTTCTGAATTATCCAACTTAGCAGATTCGTAAACATAATAAGCGTAAGGTTCAAAAACTTTTGCGCTGACTTTCCAGAAGCTGGCCAGGTTGTTATAAGCTTTAATTTGCTGTGCCGGCACATCGCCCCTGCTTATTCCATTTTCAAGTTTAGATATATATATAGCCTGCTCAGGATTAAGCAATCCTTTGTTACTATCTATAAATTGAATAATGTTAAAACTATTCTGAGGAGCAGGAGCAGTGGCAACAGTATTATTTTTTTTGGTTTCGGTTGTGCGCCCAATGAAAAATAGAAGGAAAGTAAGCAACAATCCGGCGATGGTTAAGATAATAGGTTTCTTCACGTAAAATTAAGTTGAGGATGCCTTTTATGAGGCAGGGCGCAAAGTTACATTAACCTTCGCTCTCATCTTCTACTTTTGGAATTTCTTTTATTTGGGTAGAAGTCTTTATATCTGTTACAAATTCTTTTGCCGGCTTAAAGGCAGGAATAAAATGCTCCGGAATAGAAACGGCTACATTCTTTTTAATGTTTCTGCCAATTTTGGCCGCACGCTTTTTTATGATAAAACTCCCAAAACCCCTGATATAAAGGTTTTCTCCGCTGGCCAAGGTAGATTTTATTTCTTTAAACATCGTTTCCAGTGTTACCAAAACATCTACTTTTGGAATTCCTGTTTTGTCTGAAATTTTACTAATCAGGTCTGCTTTTCTCATACAATAAAATTTAGAATGTCAAATTAGCCTTTTTTTTTAAAAAAAACAAAACAAGATAGTGATAATCAATAGGTTTGTGTATAGTTTATTAATATATCCATGAAAAAAAATATCCATGCCGCATCTTTCTCCCATTTATTGATGCAATGGCATATAAAAGATAATAAAAGAGCCATGCCATGGAAAGGCGAAAAAGACCCTTATAAAATCTGGCTCAGCGAAATAATATTGCAGCAAACAAGGGTAGATCAAGGAATAAATTATTATCTCCGGTTTATAAAGAAATATCCAACCGTTTTAAAACTGGCTGCTGCCAGCGATGATGAAGTGTTTAAATTATGGGAAGGGTTAGGCTATTATAGCCGCTGCAAAAACATTCTTGCAACCGCCCGTCATATCAGCCTGGAATTAAATGGAAAATTCCCTGATAATTTTGAAAATATTTTAAAACTAAAAGGTATTGGTCCCTATACCGCTGCAGCCATAGCATCTTTTGCATTTAATCTTCCTTATGCAGTAGTAGATGGAAATGTGAGCAGGGTACTGGCAAGATATTTTGGCATTCATACGGCGATAGACAGCACAATTGGTAAAAAAGAATTTACAGTTTTAGCACAGCAACGGCTGGATAAATCGGCCCCTGCTCTCTATAACCAGGCCATTATGGATTTTGGTGCTACCGTATGCAAACCACAGTTACCACTCTGCCTTCAATGCCTGCTTAGCAATGCCTGTAAAGCTTTTAAAGAAAACAGTGTAAGCAGCCTGCCGGTAAAAGAAAAAAAAATAATTAAGAAAAACAGGTGGTTTTATTTTATTGTATTGGAGCAAAATGGAAAATATTTTGTAAGAAAACGGGCAGCAAAAGATATTTGGCAAAACCTGCACGAATTTATTCTCATAGAAAAACCTGCTAAAACAGCCCTCTCTTTAATTACCGAAAGCCCGGAATTTAAAAGTGCTGTTGTGCAGGCATATAAACCAGTTGCCACATCTGGTTATTATAAACAACAGCTTACGCACCAGACGATTCATGGCTGTTTTATTCATATAAAGATTGTCGGAAAAAAATTGATAAAAGGGTATGAGCTAATGGATAAAAAAGCATTGGCTCAACTAGCTTTTCCAAAGCTGGTAAATGATTACCTGGCCACAAACACCTGGGGAAAAAATTAGCCCATTATTAATTTATGGGGTAGGTTTGCCTGATAAAAATAGTATCTTTAAATTTGTTGAAAATGCAGTAAGAATCATTAGCTAATATTAAATACAAATATTTATGAGGGGCGTAAACAGGGTAATGCTTATAGGTAATTTGGGAAAAGATCCAGACATTCAATTTCTTGAAGGAAATATTGGGGTAGCTAAATTTTCGCTGGCTACAACAGAAACCTATAAAGACAGAAGCGGAAAATTAATTTCGCAAACTGAGTGGCATACCGTAGTGCTGTGGAGAGGGCTGGCAGAACTTGCACAAAAATACCTGCACAGGGGCAGTTTGGTTTACATAGAAGGCCGTTTAAAAACCCGCAGTTGGGAAGATAAGGAAGGCAATAAAAAATTTGCAACAGAAGTAGTAGGTGATAATCTTATTATGCTGGATAAAAGAAATGACGGAACAATGCCGGCTACTGGTTTTGAAAGTCCTGAAAATACAGGTGCTGCAGAAGGCGATATTCCTCCTGCGCCCGAAGATACAGGCGATGAAAGGCTGCCATTTTAAATATGTAAGTAAATAATCATTGCCCTTTGCAATGGTATCTGTTTAATAAAAAAAATAATTTTGCACTATCATTCGGTATTTGAATCATCAGGCATTTTTTCCTTAAACCTTTTGTTGGTATTAACTCCCGCAGCCACCATCCTCCTGAGTTTTATTGCTGTTATTTTATTTATACTTTCTTTTTTAATAGCAGGAAGCGAAGTAGCTTTTTTTTCTTTAACCGTAAAAGATATTAATAGCCTTAAAACAAAACAACATCCATCTTTCAGGCGGGTAGTAACGCTGCTTGAGCAGCCAAAAACTTTGCTTGCATCCATGCTAGTGGCCAATGTTTTTGTAAACCTCGGTGCCATCCTTATTTCAAATTTTCTATTAGATCACTGGCTCTCTGTTTTAGTGCTTTCCAAGGAATTGATATTGCTTGTTAAAATAGTATTGATCTCAATCTTCCTGGTACTTTTTGCCGAAGTGCTTCCAAAAGTTTGGGCAGCACATCACAAGGTTTGGTTTGCATCTTCTGCTTCTCTTATTTTAGATATTTTTAATAGTTTGTTTTACAGCTTAAGTAAACGCATTGTAAGTTTTACAGAAAGAATACAAAAAAAAATGGGTTCCGAAAATTCTGCTGCCATGGACAACAGCAACCTGGATTATGCCATAGACCTGCTTCCCGATCATGAAGCTACGGTAGAAGAAAAACAGATCTTAAAAGGCATTCGCAAGTTTGGAGGCATAGAAGTAAAACAGGTAATGCGCACCAGGATGGACGTTAGCGGTATTGAGCATAACTGCAGTTTTGCCGAATTAATTAAAAAAGTAGAAGAATTAAATTATTCCCGTTTGCCAATTTATAAAGGAAACCTGGACGACATAACCGGTATGCTGCATACAAAAGACCTGTTACCGCATTTGCACCAGCCTGCAGATTTTAATTGGCATTCCCTGGTAAGAACGCCCTATTTTGTTCATGAACAAAAACTGATAGAAGACCTGCTGCAGGAATTTAGAAATAAAAGAATTCACTTTGCGATTGTGGTAGATGAGTTTGGCGGCACATCAGGCATAGTATCGCTGGAAGATATCATGGAGGAAATTATTGGAGAAATTAAAGATGAATTTGATGATGAAGAAAGCGTGAATAAAAAAATAGATGATTTCAATTATATTTTTGAAGGCAAGCTGATGATAAATGATGCCTGCAAAGCTATGAATCTACCTGTTGATACATTTGATGCAATTAGAGGCGACAGCGACTCTGTGGCAGGCCTGGTGCTGGAAATAGCCGGCGAGTTTCCGCAGGCAAACGAAACTTTGGTAAGCGGCGATTTTAGCTTTGTGCCACTAGAGATAAATAAAAACAGGATAGATAAAGTGAAAATAATCATACAGCAAAAATTACTGCAACAACCATAAAATGAAAAATCTGCTTAAGTTTTCTTTCACTATTTTTTTACCGGCAGTATTTTTTTTTGTGTCCTGCAACAGTACCTACACTTCTAAAAAGAAAGGATATTTTAATATTGATTTTCCACAGCACAAATATGTGTTGTTTAATGATGCTTCTATTCCTTATACATTTGAATATCCTGTGTATGCAGTAATAGTAAAAGACAGCACTTATTTTGACACTGACCCCGAAAATCCTTTTTGGAGAAATATAGATTTCCCCAGGTTTAATGCAAGAATATTTTTAAGTTATAAAAAAATTGGCGGCAAAGCATTGTATAAATTAAAGCAGCCCGATGGTACTTATAAAGATTCGTTGGGCATTAACTACTTTGATAAAATGGTAAATGATGCATTTAATCTTACCAATAAAAACGAGGCCGTGGCTACTTCTATTAAAGACAGTTTGTTTCGCACTAAAAATGGAATCTCAGGTGTTTATTTCAGGGTAGGTGGAAATGCAGCTACTGCAAAGCAATTTTTTATGAGCGATTCCAGCAGCAATTTTATAAGGGGAGCACTTTATTTTGATACCACTCCCAATGCAGATTCTTTAAAACCTGTGCAGGATTTTCTGCAAGCAGATATAGATCACCTTATCAATACCTTTCGCTGGAAAGACAAATAACTGATTTGTAATTTTTTAGAGTTTGTCCTGAATTTGTAAAGCGTATTTTTGCCCAATGATAGCAATTGACAATGTATTGGTAAGCGATGAACTGGTAAAGGAAGCATTTGTGTGCGATCTTAATGCATGCAAAGGTGCCTGCTGTGTAGATGGTGATGCGGGCGCACCCTTAGAGAAAAAAGAATTGAAAAATATTGATGACGTTTTTGATAAAGTGTTGCCCTATCTTGGCAAAGAAAGCAGGGAACAAATAAACCGCCAGGGCCATTATGTTTATGATGCAGAATTCGGGTGGGTTACTCCCACTATAAACGGAGCCATTTGTGTGTATGGCATTAAAGCAGAAAATGGCATTGTAAAATGTGGCATTGAGCAGGCATATTTAGATGGAAAAATTAAATGGAGAAAACCAATCAGTTGTCACCTCTTTCCTGTGATTGCAAAAAAAAGCAAAGACGGTGTAACCGAGTTTGCAAATTACGAGCCAAGAGAAGATCACTGCAAAGCTGCCTGTGCATTGGGCAAAAAATTAAAAGTGCCGGTTTACCAGTTTCTTAAAGAACCATTGATAAGAAAATTTGGAAAAAATTTTTACGAATCATTGGATGCTACGGCTCAGCATATCAACTCTAAACCCTCATGAGACTTTAAACACATCATTATGAGAAATTTTTTTACTGCTAAATTATTTCCTGTTTCAGGATTTTTACCTCTGGCATTTGCCTGTTGCTTATTGTTTCTTTTTTCCTGTACTGTGAACAAGGCAAAGATTGATAACAAATTAAAATTATATTTTGATGCTAAAAATGTAGATGGATGTTTTACCATGCTTAACAATGCTGATGGTAATATTACAGTTTACAATATGGCACTCGATACTATGCGGCTTACACCTGCCTCTACCTTTAAAATTGCCAATGCTTTAATTGGCTTGCAAACAGGAGTAATTACCAACGACAGTATGATAATAAAATGGGATCGTATTAAAAGAAAAAATGATGACTGGAATAAAGACCTAAACCTCAGGGATGCTTTTAAAGTGAGTGCTGTTCCCTATTTTCAGGAGGTGGCCAGGCGCATTGGTAAAGATACCATGCAGCACTGGATAGATACCCTGGCTTATGGGAATAAAAATCTGCAGGGGCCAGTAGATTCTTTCTGGCTCAATAATCAATTAAAAATTTCTCCTGATGAACAACTGGGTTTTTTAAAAAAATTATACTTTGATCAATTGCCTTTTAGAAAATCGGTGCAGCAGAATGTAAGAGATATTATGTTGCAGGAAGATAATACCCTTTATAAATTAAGTTATAAAACAGGATGGGGTTTTGATGAACAAAATAACAATATTGGCTGGCTGGCTGGCTGGATAGAAGAAAACCGGCACGTTTATTTCTTTGTTACACTTGTAAAATCGCCGGACCCGGAAATAGATATGAAATCAGTAAGACTGAATATTACCAAAGATATTTTAAAGGAGCTCGGTTTTTTGCAGGGAAAAATGTAAGTATCTTATTGTTTTATTAACAGTAGATGCTGCTTTAATGATTATTTTAGTGTTGAGCCTATGCCACAATTTCAATATATATTTTTTTTAATTTTAATGGTACTTGTTCCTGTTATCCTGTTCATGTACCTGTATGCACGCCGCAAAAAGAAAAGAACCATTAAAAAAATTGGGGATCCCGAACTGGTAAACCAGTTAATGGGTCGTTATAATTACAAAGGATTTTTTATTAAATTTTTATTGGTTTCTTTTGCTATGGCATTATTGGTTCTTGCCTTAGCAAATCTTAGATTGCCCAAGGGAACTGAAAAAATTAACCGCAACGGAATTGATGTAATGATAGCCATAGATGTGAGCAAAAGCATGCTTGCGCAGGATATAAAACCTACCCGGTTAGACAGGGCCAAACAACTCCTGAGCCGCCTGATAGATAAACTTGGAAACGACCGTATTGGGATTGTGATTTTTGCTGGCAAAGCTTATTTGCAAATGCCACTTACCGGCGATCACTCTGCCGCCAAAATGTATTTGTCTTCTGCCAGTACAGAATCGGTACCCACACAGGGTACTGTTATAGGCGATGCATTAAAAATGTGTTACGCTTCTTTTAATACAAAAGAAAAAAAATACAAATCTATTTTGTTGATCAGCGATGGCGAAGACCATGATGAAACTGCAGTGCAAACTGCGGGGCAAATGGCATCAGAAGGAATTGTTATTAATACAGTAGGTATTGGTTCTCCCGAAGGAGCTCCTATTATGGATGCAGAAACCGGCCAGATGAAAACAGATGCAGAAGGCAATACCGTTATTTCAAAATTAAATGAAGAAGCATTAAAATCCATTGCCCAAAAAGGGAATGGCATTTATATGCTTTATAATAATACAGAAGAAGTGGCAGCTAACATGGCTGCACAACTCGCCACCATGGATCAAAGAACTGTAAACGACGATTCGCTCATTAACTTTAAAAGTTTTTATCAGTGGTTCCTTGCATTGGCATTGTTATTTTTATTGATAGAATTATTTATAAGAGAAATAAAAAAAACAAAATCTTTAAAACTAAAACCTGCAACCGCAGCATTTATTTTATTAATGTGCTGTTTGCCCGCTTTAGCACAAACGGAAAAAGTAATTATCAAACAGGGCAATGATGCCTACAATAAAAAAGATTATCCTGCAGCAGCCGATCAGTACAATAAAGTATTGCTTAAAAATCCAGAAAACAGTACGGCTCAATATAACCTGGGAAACGCTTTGTATAAAAATGAAAAACAGGATGATGCTATAGCAGCTTACGATAAATCTATAATCCGCCTTACCAAACCCGTAGAAAAAAGCAATGCCTGGTACAATAAAGGGGTAGTGCTGCACAACGATAAAAAACTTCCCGAGTGCATAGCAGCTTATAAAAATGCCTTGAAGCTTGATCCCAATAACGAGGATGCCCGCCAAAACCTGCAGAAGGCATTACAACAGCAGAAGCAGGAGGATCAAAAAGATAAAAACGAAAAGAACAAAGATCAGGATAAGCAACAAAATAAAAATAATCAGTCTGAGCCCAAACCAAAACCTTCCCGTATTACAAAAAAAGACGCAGAAGAAAAACTGAAAGCTTTGATGCAGAAAGAAAAAAATCTGCAGGATAAATTGCATAAAGTAAATGTGTCGGATCCTGATAAGCCGGAGAAGGACTGGTAAGTAGTATGCACTGTTATTTATAAAAAATCTAATCAGGTAAAATTTTATCTGTGTATAAGATTTTATTAAAACCTTGGGCAACAACACTAAACAACTTTTTAGTTCAAAGGTTTCAACCTGTGGCTTCACACCTGAAACTCTTGCTTACCTTTGCAGAGCGGTACACATTCATTTCCGTTATTCATAATTATGCAATTCTATTCTGAATCTTTAAAGGAGTATAAACGACTTACAACAAGAGAGGTGAAAGTAGGTGAACTTTTGCTGGGAGCCCATCATCCTGTGCGTGTGCAAACCATGACTACTACAGATACCATGGATACCCTTGCCACGGTGGAACAAGCCATTCGCTGTATTGATGCAGGTGCTGAGATGGTTCGCATAACTGCTCCATCAAAAAATGAAGCAGAAAACCTGCGGGCTATTAAAGATGAACTGCGCAAAAGAGGCTATACTACACCGATAGTAGCCGATATACATTTTACGCCCAATGCTGCTGAGATTGCGGCACGCATTGTAGAAAAAGTAAGGGTAAACCCAGGCAATTATGTCGACAAAAAAAAGTTTGAACAGATAGAATATACCGATGCAGAATATGCAGAAGAAATAGACAGAATTAAAGAGCGTTTTACACCACTTGTTTTAATTTGTAAAGAATATGGAACCGCCATGCGCATTGGCACCAATCATGGCAGCCTGAGCGACCGCATTATGAGCCGCTATGGCGATACTGCAAATGGTATGGTAGAAAGCGCCATGGAATTTTTACGCATAGCCCGTGCAGAAAATTTTCACAATATTGTACTGAGTATGAAGAGCAGTAATCCGCTGGTGATGGTGCAGGCATACCGCTTACTCATTAATCACATGATGAATGAATTTGCAGAATGTTATCCATTGCATTTAGGAGTTACGGAGGCTGGCGATGGCGAAGATGGCAGAATAAAATCTGCCATTGGCATTGGCAGTTTGCTCCAGGATGGCATTGGAGATACCATCAGGGTAAGCCTTACAGAAGACCCTGAATTTGAAGTGCCGGTATGTATTGATTTGGTAAAAAGTATCCCCCCAGCCTCCTCCAAAGAAGAGGACTTTGAAGACAGCGGGTCTATAAAACTACCTTACAATCCTTTTGAATTTAAAAAACGTTTTACAAATGCTGTAGTAAATATTGGAGAAAAAAATGTTCCCATAGTAATGGCTGATTTTATGCTGGCCGATAAGATCACTCCAGCAGATCTTCAGGCTATTGGCTATACTTACAATGAGCAAACAGATAAATGGAATATTGCCGATGCAGCAGCCGATTATATTTACACTTCCAATAAAACAATAGCATTTAATCTGCCTGGTACATTGCAGGTTATATGCGATTATCAAACCTGGCTTACTACCAATGAGCCAGAAAAATATTTTCCGCTTTTTGATAAAAATAGTTTTGCAACTGCAGAAAAGAAATCACAGAAAATTAATTTTATTTCTGTGAATGTTTCCGAACATAATTCAGCTTTGTTTGCACTTATAAAAAATAATAATACAATTGTTTTGTGCATATATGCTACTGCACAAAATGCCATGCAGCAATTGCGTTCTTTTGTAAGTAACCTGATGAATGAAAAGTTGGATTGCCCGGTTGTAATTGCTGTAGAAAGCATTCATAAAAAAATAGATGAGCAGCTCATTCATTTTTCTGCTACCGCAGGCGGTTTATTTTTAGATGGCATGGGAGATGGTATCTGGCTGATGAACGATCCTGGCCAAATGATAAACAATAAAGTAAGCGGCAGAACCTACCTGCCCACAAAAAATAATCACCAGTTTTTAAACAATACATCCTTTTCAGTTTTGCAGGCAGTGCGCACCCGTATTTCCAAAACAGAATACATTAGTTGCCCCAGTTGTGGCCGTACCTTATTTGATCTGCAGGAAACCACTGCAAAAATCAGGAACGTAACCAATCATCTTAAGGGATTAAAGATTGCCATTATGGGCTGCATTGTAAATGGGCCCGGCGAAATGGCCGATGCAGATTTTGGTTATGTAGGCAGCGGGCCGGGAAAAATAACATTGTACCGTGGTAAGGAAGTAATGAAAAAAAATATCAGCAGTGAGGTAGCCGTAGATGAATTAATCATACTTTTAAAAGAAAGTAATGTATGGATAGATGCGGTGCAAATAGCCCCTTATTAATCGTTTAGTAATAAGAAATCCCTGTTTCTTAAAAGCCTTTTGTTTAGAAGTTTTAGGATACTTTTCTAAATAGCAATAATTTATTAATCTTATCAGTAAAAATATTTTGTGCAGATAAATAAGCAAAACAAATAAATATGCAAACAGATTTTTTAGTAATAGGATCGGGAATAGCGGGACTTACCTATGCATTAAAAGTAGCACAGGAATGCCCCGAAAAAAAAGTAACAGTACTCACTAAAACACAGAGCGATGAAACCAATACAAAATACGCCCAGGGCGGAATAGCAGTGGTGATGGATTTAGATCATGATAGTTTTTCAAAACACATTGAAGATACTTTGATAGCGGGAGATGGCCTGTGTAATAAACTGATTGTAGAGATAGTGGTAAAAGAAGGAGTGGAGCGCATTAATGAATTGATAGAATGGGGTGCCCGTTTTGATAAGGAACCCGATGGTGATTATAAACTTGGTAAAGAAGGTGGCCACAGCGAATTTAGAATATTACATCACAAAGATATTACGGGGAAGGAAATGGAGAGAGCCTTGCTGGAAGCTATAAAAAAATGCTCCAACATTCAGCTCATCAATCATTGTTTTGTAGTAGATATTATTACACAGCATCACCTGGGTTACCTGGTCACAAAATCTACTCCCGATATTGAATGTTATGGAGTTTATGTGCTCAACCTCAGCACAAAAAAAATGGAGAAAATTATTGCGGGCATTACCCTCATGGCTACTGGAGGCAACGGACAGATATACCGTAGTACTACCAACCCGGCTATAGCTACCGGCGATGGAGTGGCAATGATTTACCGGGCAAAAGGAAGAATTGAAAATATGGAATTCATACAGTTTCATCCTACAGCATTGTATGAAGCAGGTATAAGAGGGCATTCATTTCTTATTACAGAAGCAGTACGGGGCGACGCTGGCATTCTTAGAAATGTAAATGGGGAAGCATTTATGGAACGCTACGATAGCAGGAAAGACCTCGCTCCCAGGGATATTGTAGCAAGAGCCATTGACAACGAAATGAAAATAAATGGTACAGAGCATGTGTATCTGGATTGCAGGCACATGGATCAGCAAAAATTTATGGAGCACTTTCCTAACATACATGCCAAGTGCCTGGGTATTGGGATAGATGTGGCAAAGGATATGATACCCGTATCTCCTGCTGCTCATTATAGTTGCGGTGGTGTAAAAACAGATGAGTGGGCACGCACATCCATAAAAAACTTATATGCTGCCGGCGAATGTGCCAGCACGGGTTTGCATGGTGCCAACCGGCTGGCCAGTAATTCGCTGCTGGAAGCAATGGTATTTGCACACAGGGCTTTTAAAGATGCAGTTATACAAATTAACCATCTTTCAATTTCTCCTTTGGGAGGAGGTGGTGCTTTAGTACCGGATTGGAATGCTGCAGGTACCACTGTGCCCGGCGAAATGATCCTGATAACACAAAGTCTTAAGGAATTAAAATTACTCATGAGCGATTATGTTGGTATTGTGCGCAACAACGAAAGATTAAAAAGAGCCAACCGCAGGTTAGATTTGCTGCACGAAGAAACAGAATTGCTGTATGAAAGAACAGTAGTATCGCCTCAGCTTTGCGAATTAAGAAATATGATTACAGTAGCATACCTGATTGTAAAAAGTGCCGAGCTGCGTAAAGAAAGCCGGGGACTGCATTACAATACTGACTATTTGCAAAGAAGTGAAATTCTGCAGAATACTATTTTGTAAAGAATGAAAATTAGTTTAATGTAAACCCAAATTTCATCATCTGCGAAAGCCTGATATGCACCTGTATATTAAATAATTTAAAAACATGTATTATATTATTTACCCCTTTCTTTATCTTTTATCTCTGCTCCCCTTTTTTATTCTTTATTTGATAAGTGATTTCTTTTTTTTTATAGCTTATTATATGACAGGGTATAGAAAAAAAATAGTCTTGAGTAATCTTGATATTGCTTTTCCCAAAAAATCAAAGGAAGAAAAAAGAGCCATTGCTAAACAGTTTTATAAAAATTTTATAGATACATTTATAGAAACCATTAAACTGCTGAGTCTTTCAAACAAAGAAATTAGGAAAAGAGCAGTGATGGATTTTTCTCCCATCCAGACTTTGATAGATAAAGGAAAAAATGTACAACT
>JBKJSJ010000052.1:0-6184 GCA_046595965.1 Ferruginibacter sp. | reverse complement strand
GGCTATAGCTCCCGCATCGGTATAAGTAAGGCAGAGAATATTTTCCGGGGCAGTATCCGGCTCCATTAATATTCTACCAATGCGGGCTGCAAGTATTTGTGTTTTACCTGTGCCCGGACCGGCAATTACCATCACCGGACCTTCAAGGGTATCTACGGCTATGCGTTGCTGTGGGTTAAGTTGGGTATAAGCTTCATTAAATTTATTTTGCAGTTGTTGTTTGTAAGATTGCATAGATCAAAGATAAAGCGAAAGACGAATTACAAAATAAATTTGATGCAGGCTGTGTTTGCTGTAAATTACATTTGAAAAAATTTATTATGCCAGTTGCTACGGATAAGAAAAAAAAATTCCTTTAATAGTATTTTGGCTGCTGCAAAAAAATTAAGTGCAGAAGAAAAACAACAATTGAAAGTAAAGCTGTTTGTCAATGACATTATAAAGGAATTGAAAGCCTTTGAAACAGCAATAAAAAAAAGAAAACCTGTTATTAAAAAATCGGATGACGAAATTGTAAGTGCCGTAAAAAAATAAGGCTAAAAAATGCTGTATTGACAGTTGTGTTTGGATAAAATATGCAGGGCATTTTAAAACCGCTACATTACTTAACTACATAAGTGAAAATAAATTGACGGTATTTGCTGATCGTTATTTACTGGCTGATATACACGAGGCTCTTATAAAATTTTTAATTTTTCTGTTACGAAGCCGATTACATTGTTCGGAAAATCGAACCCTTCATCCTCATAATTATTCCCCGGAATGTCTATAGCTTTTCACCCGATCCAAAAGATAATTACCTGTACAATATCTGCATTCAACATAATTGCAAATACCTTATCACTATAGGTAAAGCACTTTTAATGGATGAAAATGCTCCATTCTTAAGAAAGACTGATGCCTGGTTTAAGAAAAAGAAATGATGCTGAGCTCAACATTTTTGTACACTTGTTGTTTAACTGTAAACAAGTTTTATTCATGAGCAAAGTTTATAGCCTAAAAACCATTCAACAATTACCCATAACCCTGGAAGCAGCCTGGGATTTTTTTAGCAGCCCCGCCAATTTAAAAGAGATAACGCCAGATAATCTTGGCTTTAGTATCGTATCCAAACATCATGGAGAAAAAATGTATGCCGGGCAAATTATTGAATATACCGTGAGGCCGGTATTAAATATTCCGTTGTACTGGATGACAGAGATAACGCATGTGGAGCATCATAAATATTTTATAGATGAGCAGCGTTTTGGCCCCTACTGCATGTGGCATCACCAGCATCATTTTAAAGAAACAGAAGGAGGAGTAGAGATGACAGATATTGTGCATTACAAATTGCCGTTTTGGGTTTTGGGAGATATAGCCAATACCCTTTTTGTAAAACAGCAGTTGAAAGAAATTTTTGATTACCGTTTTAAAGCAGTGGAAAAACTTTATAGAAAATAGGTTGTTGATAATAGAATCATTTAAAAAATACAATTACCCCGCCTTAATATTTAATATCCATGTTGCATCCGGTGCTTTTGTGCCGGATTTTTTTTAGTAAAAAAGTCTGCTTGCTGCATTAAAATATTTATTTCTACCCAATAATAAATTTTCATTAAAAAATAAAATAACCCTTATGAAGTATTGGAATACTAAAAAAGGGGTATTACATTGTGGTTCAAATTTTATTTTTTTAATCCCCAATATCTTTTTAAAAATCACACCCTTTATTTCCTTTTCAAGAATCACTTAGTACAAATACCCTTTTATCTCCTGTAACTGCAAGTAATTTTACTAACCCAAAATTATTGCTGATGAAAAAAATATTAGCCGTTTAAATTCTGCATCTTAAAGAAATTCTTTTCCAGTTTTTTTATTATACTGCTTATTGCTCCATAATATTTTACAGCCTGTAGAATTTCTTTGCCATGGACGGCATACAATCAAATCATTTTGTAACCTCCAATTTAAATTTTCATTATTATGAAAGCAACAATTATTGATGACATTTCTCCACTGGCGGCGGCAGTAAAATCCAAGGCACCCAAAGCAAATATCAGCGGCTCGGCTGATATGTATGGTGCCTGCAGCCTGGAAACATTCAGCTCTGCCAGTTCGCTCAGTTTAACCCATGAAGATGCGCAGGGCTGGCTTGATTATGTAACAAAGTTTGTTCCCGCAAATTTCTGGTACCGGGATGCTGGTGTGCAGGTATGGAAGTATGAAGAAGCCTTTGACAACTGGCAGGATACGTATGGTGCAGATGCGGTAGTGGCATTTTATCATTCAGGCCATGGCAACATGGATGGCAACGGGGTGTTTCAGGCACCGCTCGGTTCTAAATGGGATAACAGGGATTGGGCATATAGTAACCGCATGGCGTTAGGTAACGAAACAATCCGCTATCTTTTCTGGAGCACCTGTTTTTCCCTAAGGGTTTTTGGGGTACACAATCCGATACGTACCTGGCATGCAGTAAATAAAGGGCTTCGCATGATATTTGGTTTTGAAACCACCAGTGTAGATAATGGCGATTATGGAAAAAATTTCTGGAACAATTACAAACAACTTGCACAAGGCAAACCACTCAGCACCTGCTGGCTGGATGCAAGCTGGCAGATTTCGCACAACCAGGTGCCTACCGTAATGGCTACCGGAACCACGGCTGCAGAAGCGCAACAAAGGCTGTACAACGAAAATAAAATGTATGCAAATGCAGGCTCTTCCAATTATTACTGGTGGCGCTGGTACAATGCAGCCAGGGCTTCTCAGTTAGCCAGAACATCTCTGGAAGGCATTCCTAAAAATGCTCAGATGGCAGTACTCGCTGGATCCAAAGATGCAGCCGCTGATGTAAAAAAAATAGTGAAGGCACTGGGCTTTACTGCAAAAAATGCGGGTAATATTATGATGGATAAAAATGGAAACAGCATAATAAGAGATGTAAAAAAACAGGCTACGTTAGATACGTTTGGTCGCATAAACGTAGAGACGGGTAAGCATAATTTTAAAAATACTGATGTCTTAGACAAAGAAAAAGCACTCAGCATTGCCGAAGGTGTAATAGCACAAAGCGGCCTTAATAAAAAAGCCACCCTGCAACTTGATAGAATTATTTACGGATCTTCTTGTGGCGGCAGTTCTAAAGGCTCGGGAAAAATTGAAGAAGAACAAACAACTGAAACCATTCTACAGTATCGCCAGGTAATAGACGGCTTACCTACCATTAATGCCGGCAATGGATTGGTAAGAGTTGCCCTCGATAATGATGGAAACATTATCAGCTTTAACAGCTCCGTAAAAAAAGTAGATACCCTGTCTGCTTTTCCTAAAGGCAGTATGGCTCCCATGCCAAAAGGAAAATCTTCGGTAAAAAGTTTTGGGGCAGATACCGAAGCGGAAATGGAAAAAATGTTTAAAGAAAAACTGGCCCGCATTACTGGCAACTCTGCCAATGGCACTTTAAAAACTTCATCAACCAAAGATAAAAAAGCTACTATCATAGAAGAAACAATTGGGTATAACCTAAATGGTGGAGTAGGTGCTGTGGAAGCACAGCGGGAGTATGAAGTAGATATGGGCAAAGGGCTTAAAAAAAGGTATAAAATCAGAGTGCCTATTGTGGTGTAAGTATCAAACAAAATTTGCGTTTAGAAATTAGCGCAGGTTTTTTATTAATTTTTTATTTATAAGTCTGACAGGCGGCAAACGAGATTACAGGACAAATATTTTTTCATCAACTAAATAAATTTTTATGGCAACAAAAACCAAAGCACGGCAGGTGCGTACAGTGAGAACAAAAAAAGCTGCATCACTGCCGGCAGAAGTACTCAATACTTTAAACGACATGGATAAATATCCGGATAATATTGCAAAACAGGAAGCCATTAAAGCATTGCAGCGCATCAGCGGCGCACTTAGAAACCCGGGACCTTTAAGAGCACCCTCTACCAATTTTACATCGGAACTGAATAATATAGATTTTCAAAAAATGATCGGAGGCCCGCTGCAGGCTTGCGTAAATGCACAGGTAGCCTCTTCACTGGCTACTGTAGATTTTATTAACCAGGTTGGCTTTGCAGAAGTAAATGGCAAAAAAGAACTGGTGATGGTAGATTTTTCTCATACCCGCAATGATGTAAATGCAGATGGCACTGCCAATAAAACAGAAGTAAGTATTAAAGTACCCTTATTGGCCATGCTACCCATACCCAGCCTGCGCATAGAGCATGTTGTGATTGATTTTAATGTAAAATTAAATTCTGTAGAAACTTCTAAAGTAGAACAATCTATAGGAGTAAATGCTGAAATAAGTGCAGGATGGGGACCGGTAAAATTTAAAGTGTCTGCATCGTTCCAGCGCAAATCTACCACGGGAGTAGAAGTAAGAAAAGAATATGCATTAAATGTAAATGTAAAGGCAGTACAGGACGAAATTCCTGCAGGGCTGGAAAAAATATTAAACATGCTGGCGGCTTAGATTAAACAGGTAATGGCAGGGCAGGAAACTGTCCTGCATCTTTTATTTTTTTCAATCATTTTTTCTTATGGCAGAAATAACACTTTCAGATTATATAGGGTTTATTTTTTCTGAAATTACAAGGGCAAGAAATCATGCAGACAGGGTGAGCAAAGAAATTGCATTGGTATATGCACAGGACGAAATACTTAAAAGTTTTTCGGTGCCCCGGTTTAAAATACCGGAAATGGAACTTACAATACCCGTAATAATTTCAGGTGCTAAATTTTCTTCGGCCCTGGTGTTTAATATGCGGCAGGAAGATTTCTCCAATTTTATTACCAACAAAATTAATAATGTTATAAAAACCATCTTGCTAAAAAAGAACAATGTAATAAAAGATTTTACAGGCATTATCAAAGATGATTTTAAAAAACCCATTTTTGTTAGAGACGATCTTATAAGGCCAAGACCCTTACCCATAGTGAGGTCTGCGGCAAATAAAAAAAAGCTGCCCTTAAAAGCAGAAGCTGCAGATGCATTAATAAATGGCTTTTACGAAGACCTGAAGGCAAGTACCGATCCGGCCAACCCCGATAATATAGCACAGGTAAAATGGGCCTTCCTCTTTAATAAAAAAATAGAGGAAAACAATTTACTGGCAGATTATAAAACACAAAATCCCAACAACGAATTATTTGTGCAAACACTCGGGGAGGTTATTCAAACCATCAAAGCCAACACTATTGTTTCTTCCACCAAAATGGATAACCTGCTGGTAAACCCTGAAACCAATGCTGTAAAAAATGCCAGTACAGACAACAGCATCTTTATTATAAAAGCAAAAATTATGGAAGAAGGTGTTTTTATAAGATCTATAAGAGATGAAAACAGTGATAAAGAAAAACAGGTGGTAGAATTCGAATAAAAAAATAATACCATGCAAAGGTTTTTCTACAACGAAAAAATAAAAATAACTGCATTGATTAACCAGTTGAATGCAGCGATGGAGTTGTATAACACCAGGCATTTTGATTTGGATAAAGTGTTGATTGGGCTACTGAAAAATTGCATACAGTTATATAAGGATCTGGGATATGGGGATAAGGAAAGCCAGGTGCAATCCCTGATGACAGAAATGGCAACTGCACAGCGGGGCATTAATCCTTACACCCTTTTAAAACAAAACATACGGCGAAATGAAATGCAGCAAATTGTATTCTTTAAAATTTTGCAATCGCTGGAGCTTTTGTTAAGAACAGATTACAATGCAGCAGAAGCAAAGCTGGCACAGGCTGCAGACCTGGTTTCGCAGATAATAGTTGCTGCCATGCAGACCGGGCTTTTATCCGATGCTGAAATAAAAAAAATAAAAACTGAAAAAGAAAGGGAAGCAGCCTGGAAAAAACTAGATGAAGATGCTAATATTTCCCTGGGTAAAAAAAGAGTGCTGCTGCTGGTAAGTAGTTTTGATGCGCTGTTGTTGTTTGAAGAATTACTGGCTCCATTAATAAAAAGTATAGAAGTTTAAATCTGGTTTAGAAGTTTAGGTGTTTAGAAGTTTAGTTTTTTTAAAAAGAATTGATCGTTTTTAATCTTTAGCCTAACCTACTAAACACCTAAACTTCTAAACCCAAAAAATATATTTATCACTTAAAAAAACATACCATTATGGCAAAAGCAAAAAAACAAATTGCTGCAGATAACTTTAAAATGGGGTGGTTGCCCGATGTGCCCGATGCA
>JBKJSJ010000228.1:0-2636 GCA_046595965.1 Ferruginibacter sp. | reverse complement strand
GCTGATAGCAGGATGGTATGGATATAAATATTTAATTGAAGAACCAAGAGAAAAAGAAGCCAGCGAATTAATATTTCCGGCAGAAAATCTATTTGGAAAAATGGCTGGAAGCGGCTTTAATAAAGACTCTGTAAATATTGTAATAAACGGGGGAGAACTGGAAGGCAAAAAAGTAACCGGGCTGCTAAAAGTAATTAGCAATTTTGGTGGCACTGCTGCAGGCAACCGGGCTAAGTACATGACGGGCGCAAGCTACCTGCATATAAAAGAATTTGACAAAGCTATTAAGTACCTGAAAGATTTTGATGGCAATGGCGCTTCGCAAGTAGAAAGCAAAGCTTATTTAATGATAGGCCATGCTTATGCCGAGCAGAAAAAAACTACAGATGCAATGAACTATTACAAAAAGGCTGCAGGCGTAAATGATAAAGATGAGTTTTTTGCAGCAGATGCATTGCTGGTAGCAGCAGCTTATGCAGATGCCAATGGCAATAGCAAAGATGCAATAAGCCTTTACCAGGAAGTAAAAGAAAAATACCCTACCAACCCTTCAGTTCAAAGCGGGGAAATAGATAAATACTTAGCTAAGTTGGGTGTATTAAAATAATTTTATAAAAAATTGATACTTTAATATGTCATTGAGTTCACCAGATATATTCAGCACAGCAGGCATCCGCTTAAAAAAGGATGCCTGCGTTGTTATTGTGCGTACTGCATGGAATGCAGCAGTAACAGATAAACTGGAAGAAGGCTGTCTTAAAATTTTAAAGGAAAATAATATAGCTTTTACATTGCTTACGGTACCCGGTGCCTTTGAAATAGCTTTTGCCATAAAAGACTATTGGGAAAAAACAAAATACAAAGACTGCAAGCCAGATGCGTTTATTGCATTGGGTTGTGTGATTAAAGGAGATACACCTCACTTTAAATATGTATGCAATGCTGTTACAGATGGAGTAGTACAATTAAATCTGCAACTTCCTATTCCCACAATTTTTGGAGTAATAACTGTGAATACTCCCGAACAAGCAGATGAAAGAACCGGCGGCAAACATGGCCATAAAGGAGAAGAAGCTGCAGCCACAGCAATTAAAATGATAGCCCTTTCCCAATCCTTTTAAACTTCCTGAAACTTTGAAACCTCTTGAACTTTTGAAACCATATTAAACCTCGGGTACAACTTCACAGCATGAGAGTACAATTATTCATTCCTTGTTTTGTTGATCAGCTTTATCCGCAAACTGCTTTTAATATGGTGAAAGTATTGGAGAAAGCATGTTGCGAAGTAATATACAATACCAATCAAACCTGCTGCGGACAACCAGCATTTAATGCAGGGTTTAATAATGAATCCAAAGCAGTGGCCACTAAGTTTTTGAAAGATTTTGATAACGATGATTATATCGTTTCGCCCAGTGCAAGTTGCACAGGATTTGTAAGAAATTATTATCCAAAATTATTCGACAATTCTGCAGCACATAATGATGTAAAAAAGCTGGGTAAGCGGGCTTATGAGTTTACGGAGTTTTTAACGGATGTTTTAAAAATAGAAAATTTTGGTGCAGTAATGAATGCCAAAGCAACTTATCATGATAGCTGCGCAGCACTGAGAGAATGTAAAATAAAAGCAGGCCCCCGAAAATTATTAAGCCATGTAAAAGGCCTGGAGCTCATAGAGATGCACGATAATGAAACCTGCTGTGGGTTTGGCGGAACTTTTGCCGTAAAATTTGATGGTATATCCATAGCCATGGCCGATCAGAAGTTAACCAATGCTATGGCTACCGGGGCATCTCATATAATTTCTACAGACCTTAGTTGCCTGATGCAATTAGATGGCATCATAAAAAATAAAAACCTGCCAATAGAAACCATGCATATTGCAGATGTATTGGCCATTGGGTGGGATTAAATAATCAAAGAAAAATCCTATATGCTATCCTACAGCTTTTCACCCGCCAATTGCATGATAATATTCCATTCTTCATCTTTTACCGTTTGCACAGACAACCTTCCCAGTCTTACCAAATCCATTTGAGCTAGTCCTGGATCTTTTTTAACGATAGCAAGGGGCACAGTATTTTTTAATTTTTTTATAGGCTTCAGTTCCACCACCACCCATGCTTCGTCTTCTGTTGTAGGATCCTGAAAAAATTCCTTTGAAACTTTGGCAATGCCTATTATTTCTACCCCTTCATTGCTGTGATAAAATAATACTTTATCATTTTTTTGCATAGCTCTCAGGTTGTTACGGGCCGCATAATTTCTAACACCTTCCCACAAGGTTTGTTTATCTTTTACAAGCTGATTCCAGCTATATTTAAAAGGTTCAGATTTTACAAGCCAGTATGCCATAATGTTATTTTATTTTTTAAAAACCATAGAGACTATTAAATCGTAAATTAAGTGTTTATGGCTGTAATTTATAAATGGCCTTTAAATAAATATTTTTTTATAACGATAAATTTAATTTTATGATTAACAGTATTCCGTCTTCCACTTTATTGTTCTCAATGCCTGGAGGTTCTGAGTGGATCTTCATTGTAATAATTGCTTTATTATTATTCGGAGGTAAAAAAATTCCTGAATTAATGCGGGGAGTTGGAAAAGGTATTAGAGAATTTAAAGATGCCAAA
>JBKJSJ010000041.1:0-8564 GCA_046595965.1 Ferruginibacter sp. | reverse complement strand
AATGGGATACCTTGGATCATTTACATTTAAGCGTGCAATGAGTGAATCTACCTGCTTTCCATATTTAAGCAAACTTTGATAGTCCTTCATAGAAGCATAATCTGCACTCATATTTGTGATAGCCTGTAACTCCAGGAATTTATCTTTTTCTTTTTCTGCAAGCATTAAATTTTCCTGCCTTATTTCCAATGCTTTGGGATAATTACCCAGCGAATGAAGGAGTGATGCTGTTACTTCATTTATGATTATTAATTCTACTGTATTGCCTTCTTTAAACCAGTTTTTATATTTGTCACTGGCTTTCATTTTTTGTATTAACTGGAGCGATTGCTGTGCATAGTTGAGGGCTGAATCGGGATTGTACAAATCAAGGTTAAACGCATAAGTGCTTGCCAAAGCACCCAACATGCGCACCCTGCTGGTATCGGGTATGTCCTGGTGAATGGCATGCCATTTATCCTGCAGGTGCTCATCTCTCCAGGCCATTACACTGTCTTTTAGTACGGTGTCTTTTTTTAGGTTGATTACTCTATCGGGCACTTCATCTCCATTAAATTGTTTTTCTACATTCTTCCAGTTGCCCCTATGAAATTTATAGCGTAGAGGGCCGTGTTTTAAAAGAAGCGTGATAGATTTTTCTTCATTGGCCTGGGTCATTAATAAATAAGTACTGTTGGCCATAGAATCCCAGTTGCAGAAGCTGCCGGTAATATAAATGCTGTCGTGCCTTATGCTGGTTTTCTCTTTTAAAATAAATTTTACTTTAACCTGGGCATAAATGGAGCTGGCAGAAAAGAGCAGCACAAAACTCAAAATAATTTTTCTCATAAACAGAAATGATTGATTTATAAAAGATAAGCAGGAATCTGTTATAAATATCAACTATTTATAGAATAAGTTTAATTAGATATTTAAGTAGGGGAAAAGTATTGCTTTTGTTTGTAGAGGCAAATAGAAATTGCAAATGAGGGTATTAATAATTATTGTAAATACTCCCTCACTTTTGCCTTAATAATTTTCTGTACCTTAAGCCATGTTTGCTTTTTAAGACTTATTGGGTCTTCGCTTTCGTCTGCATCTGCAAAATAGGTTAGGGCCTGAGGTACAGTAATGAGTAAATTTTGTGCAGCAAATTTTTCTTTATGAAATTGAATAAAATCTGCTATGGTAAAATGCTCTAATAATTCTGCCACATCCCAAAAATCTTTTTTTTTGCCTCTGCCCAAAATTGCCTGCACTTTCATAGCTATTATATCTTCTGTAGAAAGCATTCTTATGTTATCTATAATAAGTTGGGGTCTTATTAACGGATGAGGGTGGCGGATGATATCAATTTTGACTTCATCAATAAAACAAAAAATACCGAATCGTGGTGCCTTTTCTTCCCTAATAAATTTTTCCTTAAATTTATTTTGTAACACATCTACAATGACCGAATTATCAAAGGGTGAACTAGAGAACAAATCTAAATCGACCGACATACGGTGGCCAAATAAAAGAGATAACGCAGTACCGCCAACCAATGAAAAATCCTGCAATTCAGGCATTTTCATCAATTGTTTTAATACGGAAAAAGTGTGGGGTTCAACTGTCTCATGGCGTAACATCTAAAATCTTTTAAGGGCCTGTCAATTACTGCACTGGCCAAATACATTCTGGATTCAGGCAAAAATTTAGCATTCAGCAATGCAGTGGTAACTTTTTCGTCGCCATAATAACGGCGGCAATTGCGGATGTCTTCTACATCGCCCCGCTCAAATATCCGTTCTATTACAAAATTGGCTTTAGCATCGTAGTCTATTTTTTCAAATACTACATCCCAAAAAATCCTTTTGTTAAATAATGGTTTTGCTTTAGCTGACATTGTATAAAGGTATTGTAAAAAAGTTTTCTATGTGGGTGAGTCACCCTGTTATTTATTTATCATTTCTTCTGCGCCGTTCCAGTTTTGGGGCACCCCATCGCTGGAGAATTTTAAAGCGTTTTCCATAAAAAATTTTGCGGTGTTGTCATCGGGGTCCGTGGTAAGTACTTGTTTAAAACCCTGTAAAGCATTTTGAAAATACTGGTTAAAATATTGCTCCATAGATTCATTAAAGCCGGAGAGGGTGGCTGTCTTTTTTTGTAATTCTTTTTCGGGATATCCATTAATGCATTCTACAATACTGAGCAGGTTGTGTTTTCCTTTTAACTGCACTTTGCCCAGTTGTCTTAAATAATAGGAACCGGTGTTGCTGATGTGTCGCAGTGTTTCGCTGCTAAGCAACAGGGGCGACCTGTAATATTTGGTAAGGCTTTCAATTCTTGCAGCAGTATTTACAGTGTCTGAAATGGTGGCTGCATCCAGCCGGTGCTCATCGCCGGTGATGCCCATAATTAATGGGCCGGTGTGCATACCAATGCCAGCTTTAATCTTTGGCAGGCCACGGGTTTGACGGGTTTTATTTAATTCATATACTGCTTTTTGCATGTCTATTGCAGCCTTTAAAGCGTCTTCTGGATTATCTGGAAACAAAGCCATGATGGAATCGCCAAGATACTGGTTGATAAATCCATTATGGCTTCTGATGATGGGACCGAGTTTTGCATTAAAAGAAGAAACAAAACGGAAATTTTCTTCGGGGCTCATTTCTTCTGACAAGGTTGTAAAATCCCGGATGTCTGTGAAAAGAACGGTTACTATTTTTTCTACCTGGTCGCCCAGCTTTACATCTGTAAGCGATTCTTTGCCCAGGGAGCGGATAAATTCGTTGGGCACAAATTTTTTGGTTACTTCATGTATGCGCAGGATGGCTTCTTCTCTTTCCCTCACTTCCCTAATATTTTTTTCAAACAGGAATGCACTCTCTATGGCTGTAGAAGATTGTAGTGCCAATGTAACGAGCAGTTTTAAATGCGCCGCAGAATATTGCTCTGCATTTTTTCCTGTAAGTATAATGGCACCCAGGATGCGGTGCTTTACTTTCATAGCTGCATAAATAAGCGATTGCACCTGACTTTCAATAATGCCTTTTTGTTTTAATGCAGTAATATCATTGATAATTTCTGACTGGCCGCTGAGTCCTATTTTTAGCAGAAAACCACTGTTGAGGCGAAGTTGTTCTTCATTAAACAACGTTTCTCCGGATGTGGCAGGAATGGTTAACAGCCTACTCTCTTCATCCCACAAAACAATAACACCGCTATGCGATGGAATTGAATGCACTGCCTGCTCCAATGTGATTTGTGCAATAATTTGCGGGTCGATCGTTTGGGTTAAACTTTCAGAAAAATTATAAATTACATTGAGTTCCTGGTAAAGGTTTAATACTTCTGTACCCAGTTTTTTTTTCTCTGTTTCTTTCTGCAGCATCAATGATAATAGCGGTGCAAGTATTGCTGCATCATCCGTTCCTTTTACGCTGCCAACAATTTCATCATCGAGTGTTATGCTGAATGAAGCAACAGGTTCATTAAGTGCATTGCCAAATAATAAATTTTGCTGGTGGTCTTCGATTGAGATTTCAGTTTTAGTACTGGCAACCCAGGACTGTAGCCAGGCCGTGGTTTCTGTTCTTTTTCCCAATATCGATTTTAAAGTTGGCTGAGCCATGGCGAGAACGGTTAATGGTTTAAAAGGTTTAAGACGTTTAAGGTTTAAAGTTTAAGGTTTAACGTTTTTTATTCTTGAAGATATATTTAGTACTTCAAAGATTTCACTATTCACTATTCACTATCCAGCTTTCACCCTATTAATTTATCCCCAGCACTTCTCTCGCTTTATTTAATAACACTTCGGGATCAAAGGGTTTGGTCATGTAAACATCTGCACCCACATCCAATCCTTTTTGCCGGTCTGTTTCCTGCCCTTTGGCAGTAAGTAATACAATGAATACATCACTCATGCCCAGTTCTTTTTTTACCCGCCGGCAAACTTCCATGCCATTCATTTTGGGCATCATCACATCCAGAAATACCAATTGCGGATTTTCTTTTTGAATAATCTCCAGGGCAATTTCTCCATTTTCTGCAGATAAAAATTCCACTCCTTCATCTTCCAGATCTTCCAGTGTTTGTTCTATCAGCATGCGGATATGTGCTTCGTCATCTACAATTAAAATCTTTTGATCCATTAGTTTAGCGTTATTAGTTAAGAGTTATTAGTGTATGTGCGATAACCTGGTATAGGTACATATATTTTTAAAACAAATCTAACATTATTCATGGTAAAAATGCAGAGAACAACTTTAGGGTACAATATTAGCCATAAACAAAAGGCAATAAAGAAATAGTAGAAAGCCTGATGTTTGCTGTTGCAATACGCCGTTATGGAATAAAAATGATGCAAATAGGGTGCTAAGTTGATTGAGCAAAGAAGCTTTTTTTTAGATCTGTAAGCTATTGAATATTCCAGTTGCCACCGCCCATCTTGGTTCTGTTAGGCATCATCCCTTAAAAAATGAAGGGGCATGCATTGCCCGTTTTATACTTCCGTTAACCCTTTACAAAAGTTTTTGCCTGCCTATTGCCACGTAAACCAATCTCATTATCTTGCCGCTAATCAAAAAAAAACTGATGAAGTATTTTTCTACTATTTTAAATGTAGTGTTGTTGCTGGCAGTAGCCTTTCTTTATTACCAGGTATTTGCTAATAAAAATAATAATGTTGCCATAGGTAAAACGACCGTTTCTTCTGCCACTATAAGGGAAGCAGTGCATGCGCCCATTGCCTATGTAGAACTGGATTCGCTGAATGAAAAAATTGTATATATAAAAGAAAAAAGAAAAATACTGGAGGCCGAACAGAAAGCTATAGAAACAGAATGGCAGAGCGGATACAGGGGATTGGAAAACCAGAAAAACAATTTCATAAAAAAGGGAGATGCTATTACCCAGCAAATGGCCGAGCAGTTTCAGGCAGAGTTGATGCAGCAACAGCAAACCATTGATCAGAAAAAACAAAATCTTACACAAAAGCTGAGCGAAAGGAGTTACAAATTCATGGACGATATTCAAAAAAAACTAAAAGATTTTTTAACGGAATACAACAAAGAAAAAAACTATATGTACATTTTAACTACGGGCACCGGCCTGGATTATATGGTGTATAAAGACAGCACATTAAATATTACAGATGATGTGGTAAATGGCATGAATGAAAAATTGAGAAAGACCAACTGATAATATCATTTAAATTTAATTATCTTGAATCTTGAACAGTGAAATAGTTCGGGATTTTTATTTTTATTTTTTATCAAATCAACTGCAAAATGTCTGAAACAACACAAGGATTTAAACCCTCACTCGGTCTGCTGGATGCCACCATGATAGTAGCGGGCTCGATGATAGGTTCCGGTATTTTTATTGTGAGTGCCGATATAACCCGCAATGTGGGCAGTGCCGGCTGGATGATAGCCGTATGGCTCATTACAGGGTTTATGACCTTGATAGCAGCCATGAGTTACGGAGAGCTGAGTGCCATGTTTCCCAAAGCTGGCGGGCAATATGTTTACCTTAAAGAAGCTTTTAATCCACTGGCAGGTTTTTTATACGGCTGGAGTTTTTTTGCTGTTATTCAAACAGCCACCATTGCAGCAGTAGGGGTAGCTTTTAGTAAGTTTGCCGGTTATTTTATTCCGGCACTGGAAGTAACAGATGCTAACCTCATTGCACAAATCGGCATCTTTAAAATATATCCTGCACAATTTGTTTCCATCGCATTAATTGCGTTTCTCACATATATAAATACCAAAGGAATACAGGGTGGCAAAATGATTCAAACAACACTGACAGTTATAAAATTATTGTCTTTGTTTGGCCTGATTGTCTTTGGTTTTTTAATAGCAGCCAAAGCAGAAATATGGAATGCTAACTGGACGGATGCATGGGCTATGAAATCGAGAGGAGCAGATGGTGCAGTGGTGGCCGGCATAACCGGAAGTGCTATTATGGGAGCCATTGCTGCAGCTATGGTAGGTTCTATATTTAGCAGCGATGCCTGGAACAATGTAACTTTTATTGCAGGCGAAGTAAAAAATCCAAAAAGAAATATAGGGTTGAGTTTGTTCCTGGGCACACTCATTGTTACGATCATTTATGTGGCTGCAAATCTCATGTATATAAGTGTATTGCCCCTGCAGGAAATTGCATCGGCTCCACAGGATAGGGTTGCCGTGGCCGCCAGCACACCTATATTCGGGCAGATAGGTGCTTATGTAATTGCTGTAATGATTATGATCTCTACTTTTGGCTGTAACAATGGATTAATCATTGCAGGTGCCAGGGTATATTATACCATGGCCAAAGACGGATTATTTTTTAAAAAAACCGGTGAACTAAATAAAAACAGTGTGCCCGAATTTGCATTGTGGATTCAATGCCTGGTTGCTTCCCTGCTTTGCCTCAGCGGAAGATATGGCGACCTGCTGGATATGATTTCTTTTGTGGTCGTTTTATTTTATGCACTCACCATACTGGGTATTTTTATTTTGAGAAAAAACAGGCCCGATGCAGAAAGACCTTACAAAGCTTTTGGTTACCCGGTATTGCCCGCTATTTATATTTTAATGGCTATTACATTTTGTGTATTGCTCATACTTTACAAACCAATTTATGCAGGATGGGGATTGGCAATTGTTCTGGCCGGTATTCCTATTTATTACCTGGCAGTTGCCAATAAAAATAAAAGTAGTAGGTAATGAGTTTAGAAGTTTAGGGTTTTTAGGGTATATTATGTAGACTAAATAACAAACCCCTAAAGCCTAAACCCTAAACTTCTAAACCTCTAAACAACTAATTAATAAATATGCCTTCCATTGATTTTGATAAATTGTTTCATTCTTTTTCTTCCATAAAAATTGGAGTAATAGGAGATGTGATGCTGGATACTTACTGGTGGGGGAAAGTAGAACGCATTTCTCCCGAAGCGCCTGTGCCGGTGGTATCTGTAACCAAAAGAGAACAACGCATTGGCGGTGCAGGCAATGTAGCCCTTAACCTGCAGAGCCTGGGTGCCACCGTAAGTATTATTAGTGTATTGGGAAATGATGAAGAAGGAGAACAGCTTACGGTATTACTGAATCAACATCTCATCCATACCGATGCAATTATTAAAAGCGATGAAAGAATAACCACCAATAAAATCCGCATCATCAGCCGCAACCAGCACATGATGAGGTTAGATGCTGAGATTACCCAAATGCTGAATGCTGCCGATGAAGAAAAATTGCTGAATAGTTTTGAAAATTATCTGCAGAAAGAAAAACCACATATCATCCTCCTGGAGGATTATAATAAGGGAGTATTAACAGAAGCAGTTATTACAAAAATAATTGCTCGCTGCAAAGCGCTAAATATTTTAACGGCAGTTGATCCAAAACGAAAAAATTTCTTTGCCTACAAAGGGGTAACTATTTTTAAACCCAACCTGCATGAAGCCAAAGAAGCATTGAATATTATTGGTGATGATGTGTCTTTAAATCAATTGGAAAATATTCATGCAGCATTGTATGAGCAGTTGCAGCATACCATTTCCTTTATTACACTTTCCGAAAAAGGAGTGTATTATCAATCTGCTATAGAAAAAGAATTAATACCCACACATATCCGCAGCATTGCAGATGTAAGCGGCGCAGGCGATACAGTGATAGCCGTGGCATCACTGGTTTATGCAGCTACAAAAAACAGCAGGCTCATGGCAGAAATGGCCAACATTGCAGGCGGCATGGTTTGCGAAGAAGTAGGTACGGTGGCAATTGATAAAATAAAATTACTGGATGAATGTAAAAATTTACTGTAAAGTATTTTGCTGTTCTTTAAAGTTTTTCTTCTCCATTTGCTGTTGCATAAAAGCAAAGTTAATAAACAGCTCAAAGAATATTTTTATCCCTACAAAAATCAACATAAATATTTTAGCCGCCCCTAATCCTAAAAACAAGCTTCCCAGTATCACCACAAATTGCTGAATAAAAATGCGGCCATAAGGCTGAAACATTAATTTACCCATTGGGATGGTTTTATATTCTCCACTAAAGAAAAATCCCGATAAGGTTTGCAGCATATAATACATCAAAAATATCAGTAGCATCAGTTGACCCTCGGTTCCTAAAATATTGGGAATAGCTCTAAGGCTATTTAAAATGGAACTCCCTTCAAACAATCCACTTACCTGAAAAAAGATGCCGGTTTGCACTGACACAAAAATTCCATAATGCACAATAAAAAAAAAGATAAAAAACCAGCCACTCATTTTAGTTGTGTTCCCTGCGTTCTCCCAGTCATCTGATGGTTTTACAAACAGGGTTACGGCTGCCATTTTTATTACATTAAAAATACCAATTAAAATTGTTTCCATGCAATACACCAGGAACATCCGGGCAGCATCCCAACCCTCAAACCAAACGCCGTATAATGGAATGAGATTAACGGTTATTAAAAGAAAGTCGCTGGTTGTTAGTTTGCGTTTAAACATTGGCAAAAAATTGTAGAAGCTTTGTGGCAGTAAATTAAATAGTTTTGGGCTAAATTATTAAGCATCAATATATGCAAACATTTTCAATTGTAATACACGGCGGAGCAGGCACAAT
>JBKJSJ010000007.1:0-3333 GCA_046595965.1 Ferruginibacter sp. | reverse complement strand
TCGCTGCAGGTTTTACGGGAAATAAAAAAATTACTTGGATAAAATTGTAATCATGCATTTTAACCCGGTAGAAATGTATCCACCTATTCAGAATTTTATCCGCTTGCTGGAGAAGGAGGATTTGTCAAAGCATATTACAATCCTTACAACAGCAGGCAGGTATAAATCTTTGAGCCGTTTTAATACAATTCATCCCGAAATAAAAATCATTCGCCTTGGGCAGTCGGGGCCGGGTATTGGCAGGCTGGCCCGGCTTTATTATTATTTTATTTTTTATGCATCGGCTGTGTTGTTGTTATTATTTAAAAGACCTGCTACCGTTTTATATTACGAAACCATTTCTTCTTTTCCTGCTTATTTCTATAAAAAATTTATCAACCGGGCTGCTTCCATTATGGTACATTATCATGAATATACCAGCCCCAAAGAATACCAGCAGGGTATGTTTATTACCCGATTGTATAACCGGTACGAAAAATGGTTGTATCCCCGGCTGCAATGGTTATCGCATACTAATGCATACCGGATGCAATTGTTTTTAAAAGATATTTATCCATTGCAACTGCAGCATTCAGCTATCATTCCCAACTATCCACCATCCTCCTGGTACAAAGAAAAAAAAGCTATTCCGGCAGCACCCATACAAATTGTGTACATAGGTGCATTGAGTTTGCAAACTATGTACACAAAAGAAATGGCCGAATGGGTGCAGGCACAACAGGGAAAAGTTTTTTGGGATATATATTCTTATAATATTACCCCGGATGCAGTGGAATATATCATGCGTTTAAATTCTTTGTGGATTCATTTAAAAGAGGGATTGGATTATACAGGTTTGCCGGAAGTATTGGGTCAATATCATATTGGTGTAATTTTATACAAAGGGCATATTGCAAATTATATTTATAATGCACCCAATAAATTGTTTGAATACCTAAGTGCAGGCCAGCAGGTGTGGCTGCCCGATGTGATGACAGGGGCGAAGGAATATGCAGATAAAAAAAATGTAGTGTCTGTTAATTTTGAAAATCTGCAAAGTTTAACTTACCAATCTATCCGGTTAAGTTCGCTGAATGAAAAAGATAGTAAGCAATACCTTTGTTCAGCATCTTTTAAGCCAATGATAAATTTCCTGCTGGCTGAGATGCAAAAAAAATAAAATAAATGTATTCTCTTTTTAAAGTAAACTTTAACTGGGCACTGTATATTTTCATTTGCTTTTTTATCCGCTTTACGTGGCTCGATTTGAGCTGGTATGGATTTTTCGCAATGTGTATTACGGTACACCAGTTCCTGTTGCTGTTTTTTTCTATTGGAAGTGTATTGCCCATCCGTTACCTGGCGGGTGCTTTTATGTGCCTGCAAATGTTTGTGGGACCCACTTTTGCTTACAATGGGCTGGATAAATACCAGGATATTGTTTACCAGATGAAAGTGCCCGAAGATGTTTATTATTCCTATATGATTCCGGCCATCAGTCTTTTCATCCTTGGGCTGCATGTAACTGCTCAAAAATTTAAGGGAGAAATTATAAACCAGAAAGCAATCAGTGCATTTGTAGATAGTGCGGGTGACCTGCCTTATTATTTTGTAGCCATCGGATTTTTTTCCAGCGTCCTGGGAGAATATTTTTCTTCTGTTTTTGGATTTGTTTTTTACCTGTTGGCTAATTTTAAGTACATAGGGGCATTTATGCTGTTGCTGGGCACCCGGCAAATTAAACCCATGATAATGGCACTGGTTTTTGGCTCTGTTGTTTTATCTTCCCTGCAGGATGCTATGTTTCATGATCTGCTCACCTGGCTCATTATGCTGGGAGCAATTGTTGCCATAAAATATAAACCATCTTTAGTTTTAAAAGCTGGGGCTGCCTTTGGTTTTGTTCTTTTGGTCATTATCATTCAGCAATTGAAAGGCGATTACCGGGAAGCAGCCTGGGGCGCAGGGCAAAGTGGCCTTGGCACATTTGAAAGTATTTATAATAAAAAACAAAAAGACAATAGCATTTTCAGTTACGAAAGTATGGCCTCCAGTAATATCCGCATCAACCAGGGATTTATTATTACCAATATTATGAGTACAGTGCCGGCAAGGGTGCCACATGCTGATGGAACAGAATTATTGCTCATTCTGGAAGCAGCTTTTTTGCCAAGAATAATCGCACCCAATAAACTCAATGCCGGCGACCGCACTATTTTTATGAAATATTCAGGTATGTTCCTGGCAGCAGGCACTTCCATGGGACTGAGTTCGCCGGGAGATGCCTACATTAATTTTGGAGTTTTAGGAGGAAGCTTTTTTATGTTCTTCCTTGGGCTGCTGTACAGCGAAGTATTAAATGCATTTCATAAATTCAGTAAATATTATCCTATTCTGTTATTGTTTACTCCACTGGTTTTTTATTATCCAATACGCCCCGATTGTGAGTTGCAGACCGGGCTGGGTCATTTGGTAAAATCATGTTTTCTAATTTTTGTAATGGTACAGGTTTGGAAGCACCAGTTTGTAAGGATGAAAAATAAAACCATAAAAGAAGCTTCTTTATAGATTAAATATTTGTTACAGAAAATACATAAACGGTTCTCTTAATAATGAAATTTTTGTCATCTCTATTTAGAAGTTTACCATCATTTAAAGGCAAAATGAGGCTAGGCAATATTATCCTTCAACAGAGTCTTAATAAAAATGAAGCTGTTACTTTTATTGGAAAAAATAAAATCAGTTATACCCTTCCCAATACGATAGATCATATAAGTAAGGAGTTATTTATAAAAGGAATTTATGAAAAACAAACCGTAGAGCTTATAAAAAGTTTTTTAAATGAAGGCGCAGTTTTTATTGATGTAGGAGTCAATATTGGAGCTATAAGTATTCCCATTGCCAAAAGCTTTCATGGAAACATTCATGTATTTGAACCTTGCAGGAATATCTTTAATTTTTTGCAGATGAATATAAAAAATAATGGGGTAAAAAATATACTATTAAACAATACAGCCGTGCATTCTATTGATAACAGTGATATTGATTTTTTTTCGGTAGAAGAAAATTATGGAGGTAGCTCTTTGGCTCAAACCTATATAGATCAGCCCCATTATTCTGTAAAAGCAGTTTCTTTGGATGGGTACTGTAAAAGGAATAATATAAACCGGGTGGCGGTTTTAAAAATTGATGTGCAGGGATTTGAAATTGAGGTTTTAAAAGGCTGTAAAACGATGCTTGAAAATAAAGCGATTGATAATATTATTTTTGAATTTGAAGTATGGGCAGAGAAGAATGCAGGTTTTAAAGTTGGTGCAGCACAGGAGTATCTTTTGTCTTTGGGTTACGAAATAT
>JBKJSJ010000409.1:0-5747 GCA_046595965.1 Ferruginibacter sp. | reverse complement strand
CAAGGCAAGGGAAAGGGTAAATCAAATGGTCATCAAAATGGCCATGGCAAAATAAAGGGGAATGAACATGGAAATCAAAATGTAAATAATGATTATAACCAAACGATTTGGGGCGGCACCAATGGAGCCAAAGCTTCTGCAAATCAACCGGCAAAAGTAAGGGCAGCATTTGCCAGGGATTATCCCAATGTGGGTAATGTTACCTGGAGCAAATACCGTGGAGACTGGACGGCTACTTTTGGCAGCGGATTACCTGGCACCAGAACAGCGATTTATCATGCCAATGGCCAAAGAAGAGATACCCGCAGTGTGATAAACAGTAATCAATTACCCGGCGGCGGTACTATTTGGGACAGAATATTCAGAAGAGACGGCGTAACACCCAATGCACAGGTAGTGCAGGTGGAAAGACCTGGTACCATGAACCGTATATTCCGGGTGGGCTTATTGGGAAATACTGCCATGAGGTCTTTGTTTTATAATTCAAATGGCGACCAGGTGCAATACAATTATTAATTCCTTATATATTTTAATAAACAAAAAAGCTACCATTAAAAAAATGGCAGCTTTTTTGTTTATTTTTCTTAACCGGGTTTATCAAATTAATTTTTTAATGAATGTTATTTTTAATTTAACAATTGAATGAATGTTTGCCCGATGCCCTTTTTTATCTTTATTAAAATGAATAGAAATGAAATTTAAAACAAAAACAATTCTTGGTTTAGCTGCATTAACAGCAATTGCACTAATCGTTTATTTAAAACAAAAAGAAGCTACAAAAATAAAACTTGCCCAGTTGGCCGAAGAAGAATACGAAACGGCACATGATATTATGTATCCCAACAGGTATATCCGTGCGAAAGATTTAAGGTATGGACCCGTATTACCAAACTAATATTTGGTAATACATTATTTAAAAATATCATTCAGCAACCCTGCCAGGTGTACACCGCCTTTTAATAATTGTTCATCCAAAATACTTTTGTATTTAAAATTATACTGAAAACCTAGTTTGTCTTCTGATGGTTTTACATCTGCATAAATTTTTTCGGCGTATAGGTAAGATTGATAAAACCAAGTACTCATGGGTTCCTGCTGCCATGCTTTTCGCTGTTCTTTACTGGCAAAGTTGATGGAAGAAGCATATTCGGTATAACTCAGTTGCTGAAAATTAATGAGTACTTCGTCCCATATCTGGTGAAGGTTATAGGGATCATTAAACCACGATACCTTTATTTTATTTCCTCCAAGATCATCCAGCCTGCCAACATGCAGCGGCTGATGAATATCGCCCACTAAATGAATAAGTACTCTCAGGTAAAGAACCTTATCGGCTTGTAGCAGTTCTTTATTTTTTAATTCTCTTACCAAAAAATTTATTTTAGTGTAGGCGTTGGTAGCAGTGTCTGTTTCCAGCATGTTGATTACTTCATTTTGTGATAAGCCTGCCTTAATATTTACATAGTGCCAGTTTGATAAATATTTATACGCCGGATCTGATTTTATAAAATCGGCCCAGTTGCTGCTAATAGCTACCGATTCATTTCCCAATATGCCAGCAATAGATCTTTTGGTTTTTTTTGTAAGATAACTATCTGCTATCTGCCCTACAATCCTGTGGCCCAGTACACCCCATGCCATGCTATGAAAGGGTAAATAAATACAGATCAGTAAAAGGGCGGTTTGTTTTAAAAGTTTAATTTTCATTGCTCGCATTTTTTTTAAATATACTTGATTTTAACCGTTTAATAAGTGATATAAACCGATCACTCAATATAAATTTAGAACTCACTTTTATTAAACATATTTATGGTGTGAGCAATAAAAAAATATTAATTGAGTTTATGCAATCCAAGAATAAACTTCATCCGTATATAGTGCTCTACACCAAAAATAAATAATCAGGTAAGCAGCCAACTGCTCACCTTCAACTCGGTTTTTCATAGGATATTGGATTTTAAACGGGGCTGGATTTTTATCCTGGCCCTTTTTTTATTTTGTAAACCCTCAATAAGATTTTCTAATATGTTGTGGTCATATCTTCATCTACACAAATAATAAAATCTGCTTTGCCTTTGTTTTCTGCTAATAAAGCTGAAAGTTTTTTTTGCGATACTGTTGTAATAGTAGCATAATTTAATTGTGGCTGCTGTTGTTTTAAATACCATAGAATGCCTTCATAATTTTCTGAATGATAAGCGCCGTTAAAATGAATAAGCAATTTGCCGGGTATAAAATACTGCAGAATAAAATGGGCCATAGTAGCATCTTTAATGGCTTGAGCTTTTGGGAAATTAGCAGCCCCATGGCCCGGCATCATGTTCATCATTTTTTTATAGCCCGGCAGGGTAGAATCATACAAAATAGGTAAGGGTGCCATCCATGCTTTTGCAAACGCCGGCAAGGTATCCAATGCTTCAAACCCGCCACGGGAAACCAATGAGGCATACCTTCGGGGAATATTAGTGGCAGCAAAAATGATTTTATTTTCTTTGGCATAATTTACCAACGGTGCATAATCTGTTGGGTAATTTTTCCAGAGGCGGGCCATAGAATCCAGGCCTTTGGCAGAAATTTTTCCTTGCAGGTACAAATTCAATGCAGGCTGATTATCCTGCTCAAACATTTCGGCTCCCATTACCAATTGTCGTTTGCTGCCCAGGTCGTTACTCAGTTCCAACTGCAGCCAATGTGCTATAGGATTGTTATGAAATTCTCCAAACAACAAAATATCTTTTGCCAGGAGTTGCCGCACCATTTTATCGTAAGCAACTTTTTTTCCTTTGGCATTGTACAAAATATAAGCAGGTTTTTGCTGCGCAAAAACTATTTGAATAAAAGCAACCGCAATAATGATGATGATTATTTTTTTCATTCAGAATTTTTCATATTTATTGATTGGTTATTTTTTTTCCTATTTTCTAAACCTTTTAATCCAAATCATCCGACTACAAAAAGTCATTCAAAATATCCTAATCTTTTTTAATTACTACCCCTGGCACTTCGGCAATAAGATTAGCACCATAAACACTTGCCGGTGTTTGATAGCCTGTTTTAAAATTTCCACTCAGTACTTTTTTAATAATGATCAATGAAGCATGAACAGTAATGGTATAGCCTTCGGGACCACAAAGCATAGCGGTAGCAGTTTTGCCTGCAGCATTGGTAGCCCTTCCCCAAACCATGCCGGTAGCTTTTCGCCGCTGCTCATCGGATGGTCCGGCAGGCAGTGCATTTATTTTCTTTTTTAAAAAATTTCTGATAAAGTTTTTTCTCAATAACCAGTTAAAGAGAAATTGTGCTTTTAAAAAATACCAGGTCTTTTTTGATACGCCTGTATAGGTTTCAATATTTGGAATGCCAGTAGTAAAATGAGCTGTAGAAATATCGCCCCAGGGAATGCTCATAACAAAAATTGGTTTTTCTTTTTTGCCATACCCGCTAAAAAAATTCAGCAGCATTCCTCGTTGGCCTAATATTACTTTTTTAATTTCCCCGTCTTTTCTTATGGCACCGCCTTCGCCCATTTTTGCGGCCATTGTAGTGGCAGTACCATGAGACAGGCTGCCCCCGATTGTAGCAAAAGCCAGTTGAAGTCTTATTGCATCGGGCAGTTTATTTTTAAGCTGCAGCGCAATGCAATCTGTGGGCACTACATCAAACCCTACTCCGGGCATTATCATAATACCCGCTGCGGCTGCGGCTTTATCATATTTTTTAAGCATTTCAAAAACCGAAATATCTCCATTAATATCCAGGTAATGCGTTCCTGTTTTAAGGCAGGCATCTGCCATTTGCCTCGCTGTATAATGAAATGGCCCTGCAGCATGCAGCACCAGCTTTACTTCTTTCAAAACAGTAATTAATTCATCTGCTTTATCCAGGTCTATAACCCGGTAAGGAAGATTTAATTCTCCGGCTAATGTTTCAATAGCGGCACGGGTTCTTCCTGCAAGTATGGGCGATAAATTATATTCTCCTGCATAACGGGCTATTAACCTGCCGGTGTATCCATTGGCACCATATAATAAAAACGAGCCGCTCACTATATTTTTTGTTTAAAAAAGAAAACTGAAAATTATCTTGCCAACAGGCCATCTGCTCTCCATTGTTTAAACACATTGATAGTACTATCGCTGAGTTTAGCTTTTTTAAAAGGCATAAATCCTCTTTGGTTTGGCATGAGTTCTATTCGGCCTATCATGGAATCAATATTGCTCGTTACTGCATCATAATTATCAAAAGACATTTTATTTCCTCCCTTGGCAGGAATATGGCAGGGAGCACATTTACTTGCTACAAGTGACTGTATATTGGCTTCATAAGTTAATAAGGGAACCTTATTGGTGGCTCTTTTAGAAGAAGAACAGTAAGAAAATACCGTTACTGCTGTAATGATCAAAGCAAAAAGAGAAAATTTTTTCATGTTGATAAAATTATTTTTGAATAATGCTTACAATTTATTAAAATTTATTGCATCTGCTAAAGTTAATTTATAAACGCAATAAGAGCGTTGCTCTTATCATTGGCATGCAAGATGCTGGTATAACTAATAAAAGCAACTTAATTTTACAGTCTTGCAAAATAATTACGCCATAAAATTTATATAAATGAAAGCACTCTACATTATCCGCCATGCAAAAAGTAGTTGGGGCGATTTTACCAGCCCTGATTTTGAGCGGCCCCTTAATGAAAGAGGAAAAAAAGATGCACCGGTAATGGCGGGGCGACTACTAAATAATAAAGTTAAGATAGATGTATTTATCAGTAGCCCTGCCAAAAGGGCTCTACAGACTTGCAAGGCTTTTTGCAATGAATATGATTATGATGAAAACAAAATTCAGTTGATAGATGGACTTTACCATGCTTCAGCAGAAACTTTTTACAAAACTGTTAGCAACATTGCAGATAAATACAATAACGCTGCGGTCTTTTCTCATAACCCGGGCATCACTGAATTTGTAAATTCGCTGGGCAGTTCTGTAAAGGTTGATAATATGCCCACCTGCAGTATTTATGCCGTATCGGTTGATGCAGAACATTGGAGCGAATTTAAACAGGCTATTAAAACTTTTCTACTCTTTGATTATCCAAAAAATTCTTAACCTTTTCTTTTATCTAAAAATTAAACAAGGATTGATACCAGGTTAAAAGCTGTAGTATTTTGATGGATGATATAAACCAAATTTTTTTGCAGCTTAAAGTTTGGGAATTAAAAAACAAAAAACCGTCTTTAGACAAAGACGGTTTTAATACTAAATAACCCAGTTTAAATATTTAAATAAAGCGCAGCCTGGTTTTTAAGCCATGCTCTCTTTTATTTTTTCTCTTATTTTGGCTTCAATTTCATTCGCCATTTCGGGATTGTCTATCATTAATTGTTTTACAGCTTCCCGGCCCTGGCCCAGTTTATCGCTGTTATAACTAAACCAGCTTCCGCTTTTCTGCACTATACCCAGTTCTACACCCATATCAATAATCTCACCTACTTTAGAAATACCTTCTCCATAAATAATATCAAATTCTGCCTGGCGAAAAGGGGGAGCTACTTTATTTTTAACCACTTTTACTTTAATATGGTTTCCTATTACTTCATCGCCATCTTTAATTTGTGCCAGCCTGCGAATGTCTAATCTTACGGAAGCATAAAATTTTAATGCATTACCGCCGGTAGTAGTTTCGGGGTTGCCAAACATTACTCCAATCTTTTCTCTCAACTGGTTGATGAAGATGCAGCAGCTATTTGT
>JBKJSJ010000283.1:0-2622 GCA_046595965.1 Ferruginibacter sp. | reverse complement strand
CATTATTTTTTTATAGATGATCCTGCTGCACTAAGGGATGAATTGTACAAAGGATTAAATGAACTCAATGTGTTTGGCCGCATTTACGTGGCACAGGAAGGAATTAACGCACAGGTAAGCATACCCGAAAATAATTTTGAAGCATTCAGAAATTTTCTATTCAGTTTTCCTGCATTGTGCAATACCCGTATAAACTTTGCAGTAGAAGATGAAGCTCCTGCAGTTGCCCGTAGCATTACAGACAGCCGCACCCGTGGGGGTAAATCATTTTGGGTATTAAAAATAAAAGTGCGTAAAAAAATTGTTGCAGATGGTATAACTGATCCTGCTTTTGATATGGCCAACAAAGGCCGCTATGTAAATGCAACTGAATTTAATGCACTCACCAACGATGCAGATACCATTGTGGTGGACATGCGCAATCATTACGAATATGAAGTAGGCCATTTTGAACAGGCCATAGAAATACCCAGCGATACTTTCAGGGAACAACTGCCAATGGCGGCTGCCATGCTGCAGGATAAAAAAGAAAAAAATATTATCATGTACTGCACGGGTGGTATACGCTGCGAAAAAGCAAGTGCGTATATGCTGCACCGTGGGTTTAAAAATGTGTTTCACCTGGAGGGAGGTATTATCAATTATGCAAACACTGTAAAAGAACAGGTACTGCCCAATAAATTTCATGGAAAAAACTTTGTGTTTGACGACAGGCTGGGGGAGCGCATTACTGATGAAATTATTGCGCACTGTCACCAGTGCGGCCAGCCCGCAGATACTCATACTAACTGTGCCAATGAAGCCTGCCACCTGCTCTTTATTCAATGCGAGCAATGCGCCGCCAAATTCCAGGGCTGCTGCAGCACTGCCTGCCATGAAGTAATTCAGTTGCCATTGGAAGTGCAGAAAGAATTGCGCAAAGGAATTGACAAAGGAAATATGGTGTTTAATAAATCTAAACAACGATTGAGGCCGAAGCTGGGGGAGAGACAAAAATAGAAGTTTAATTCCTGTTATATTCTATCAAACATTCGTTTGCATTTGCCTGATTTAATTTCTTTACATAACATTCCCTCTCTTCAATAATCTCTTTGCCAAAACCCATCACCTTTAAAAAAGCAAGATGGTTCCTGTTATTCACATGCTGGTAAACGATGCGGCTGATACCTTTTGAGAGCAGATAATCTCTTTCTTTTTCAAAAATATACCTGCCCACTTTATAATCTCTGAATTTTTGCAGCGTATAATTAAGCTGCACAAAAGCATCGCCGTTTTGTGCAATGGTTGCACTAAACATATTCGCAATTACCAGGTCACGAATAATTACAAAATTAAGATTGCCTTGCAGGGTTTCTTCTTTAAATTGAGGAAAGTAAAGGCCGATATCTTTTTTATAAAACTCCAGGAATTTATGCGACAGCTTTTCATCGCCTTTAAATTCAAGCAGATCGAAATTTTCGTTTTTGCGGTAAATTTTAACCAGGTAAAATAAATTAATGACTAATAAAATAAGGTTTGTAAGCAAAACCGGAATGGCCATTAGCAGGATGGCATAAAAAATAAAAGCAATATTACCCATTAAATTAAACCAGCGAAACTTAAGATCATTGTTTATTATCAGAGCCAGAATAAGACACAAAGAAGCGAGGTATCCAAAGTAAATAGCTATTTGATGCAGCATGTTGTAATGGGGTTGAACTGCAAAGGAAACGCTTAAAATTTTAATGCCAGTTTAAAGGGAAGTTTATCTATACTTTTATTTGTATGTATTGAATTGTTACCTGCAAAACAGGCGCTGGCAGGATAGTTTTTTTTACAAAGGTGGAATAGCAAAGGGCCAGTTGCCTCTGCATTTAGTAAGCTTGATGAGCAGTTAAATTATAAATTTCCTGTTACAAAATGTGTTTTTAAACTGGGTGTCAATAACCTGCTGAATAAAATTATTATACAGCAGTAGCCAGCCCATAGATAGGATAGTTATATCATGTTAGTTTTGGGTGTAATATTTATTAAAGTAAACAATGCTGAAAGAAAAAATTGTTTTTGCAAATTAATGATTATACCCTTCTCCTATCTGACTGTTGCAAATGATTTAAAATGCGGAAGTAGTTTTTTGCAAACTGCTTTTATTTAATTGCTATAAGGTCAACTTTTTCTATTACAGGATCTGTAGCCAAAAGTGCTGCAGCATTGGCCATCAGTGCTGCTGCTATGGGGCCATTTAAATGAGCTTCCCTGCCTTCTTCGCCAGCAAACGTATCAAAAATACCAAAGGTAGAAGGGCCTAACTGCAGTGCATACCATCTAATAGTTCCCGGCTCAGCTTCTGCCAGGGGCAACGCACTCTTTAAAAACGCAAGAACTTCATTTTCTTTGCCGGGTTTGGCTTCTACCCTTGCAAGTATTGCAAATTTTTCCATTTTGTTTATTTTTTTATGAGGGTGTAAATTAATTTTCTTTTTTATAAAATGCAAGCAATACACATTCTTCCCACATTCATACTGCTTAAAATTATTATTTTAAAAAAATATTTGGTTTATAGAAAAGAGTTTATACCTTACTGAAAGTTTTCATAGGGTACGGATTAAAAAATTGCCGGGGTTTCTACCCTGGCTTTTTTAT
>JBKJSJ010000336.1:0-9315 GCA_046595965.1 Ferruginibacter sp. | reverse complement strand
TTTAAAATTCTGTAGAAATCATCGTCACCATTTACGGTGGCAAAAGCGGTGGCACTAAGAAAAAAGCCCAGTGCTGCAAGGATGGTTGTTAATTTTTTCATGATTATACTTTTTTGTTTTTTAATAAATGCTGCAGTGTTACTGCAACCATGGCAAAACAAAAGTATAAACATGGTTTGCCCCATGCAATGAGATAATGAGTAAACAGCAGCAGACAAGCCAACCTTTAGATAAGCGGTAAAAAAGGGAGGATGTAAAAATATGAATATAGATTGTAATGCATACTGGGAAAGGATTAGCTTTTATTTCTTAATAAAAAATATAAAACCCGTAAACATGCTGTTAAAAAACAACAGTGGCAAAACTGTTATTAGCAAGTACCTTTAAATATGAATTACCTGGCACATGCATATCTTTCTTTTAATGATCCGCAGGTATTGACCGGCAACATGATAAGCGATTATGTAAAAGGTAAAAAACAATACGATTATCCCGCCGTTATTAAAGCGGGCATACAATTGCACCGGGCCATTGATTTTTTTACAGACCAGCATGTTGCCAGTAAGGTTATCAGTAATTTGTTTTGGCCTCAGTACAGGTTATATGGTGCGGCTTTTGCAGATATTGTATATGATTATTTTGTGGCCAATGATAATGAGCAGTTTGAAGATGATGCAGCCTTAATGGCTTTTACACAAAAAACTTATTTTTTGCTGGAGCAAAACACTGCCTTTTTCCCGCCAAAATTTGCAGGCATGTTTCCCTACATGCAATCGCAAAACTGGTTATACAATTATCAATATGACTGGGGCATTCAAAAAAGTTTCCAGGGGTTAGCCCGGCGTGCAGCTTATATTCCGGAAACTGAAATAGCTTTTGAAATTTTTTTAAACAACAAACCTATCTTGCAGGAGCAGTACAATATTTTTTTTCCTTCTGTTAAAAAATTTGCCGCTGATACCATGTATCAATTATTAAAAGCTTGAATCTTTTATCTTTGATAAAATATTCCCGTATGAAATATAGTTTTTTCTTTTTGAATTTGTTACTGATTGGTTTTGCAGCCGGAGCACAAACAAAATTTCCGATGATAGATAAGTCGCCACTGGATTTAAGCTACTACCCGGATAATTACCCCTTGCTTAAAATTCAGGGGAAAGCTACGGAGCCATTGCAGGCAAGAGTTATATACAGCAGGCCACAGAAAAACAACCGTGTTATTTTTGGCGATCTGATAGAATACAATAAAGTGTGGAGGCTGGGTGCCAATGAAGCCACCGAAATAGAATTTTATCAGAACGTAAAAATTGGAAACACAAAACTTAAAAAAGGACGCTATACACTTTACTGCATACCAATGGCAGAAAAATGGACCTTTATCATAAACAAAGAAACAGATAGCTGGGGTTCCTTTATGTATGATGCAAAAAAAGACCTGGTTCGGCTGGATGCACCTGTGCAAAAACAATCAGAACCATCAGAAACATTTTCATTTCTTTTTGAAAAAGGCACTGCAGGATTTTCGCTTTCTGCCGCATGGGATTCAGTAAAAGTTTCCTTACCAATTTACTTACAATAACGCTTATGCCATTTTATTTTAAAAACAGCACAGTTTATATTTTATCTGCAATTTTCTTCCTTTTTCTTATAAACTCCTGCAGGGAGATGGGCAAGGCAGCAGATGACCTTACTGTAAAGGATTCTATAAAAACCCTGCTGGCAAATGAGTATGCCGGTATAGATCAATCTCCTTTAGATATTAGTTATTGCCCTGCAGATTTTACGCAGCAGAAAATGGATAATACTGCCACGACCACTGTGCCGGTAGCAAGAGTAATTTACAGCAGGCCACATAAAAAAGGTCGCCTTATTTTCGGTAAAGGAAATGAAAGTCTTTGTCCGTACGGTATAGCATGGAGGCTGGGTGCTAATGAAGCCACAGAAATTGAATTTTTTAAACCCGTGGTAATAAACGGAAAAAATATAAATGCCGGCAGGTATGTACTTTATTGTATTCCCTATCCCGACAAATGGGTGATAGTAATGAACAGTAATCTTAATAGCTGGGGTCTGCATATAGATACAACAAAGGATATTTATAAAACCGAAACACCTGTACTGGTTCAATCTCCTGTTGTGGAAGATTTTACCATGACCTTTGTGCAAACACCTACAGGTGCAGACTTGCTCATGGCATGGGACAATGTAAAAACATTATTGCCAATTATTTATTCAAAATGAATTATTGTAGCAGCATATATTAATGATTGCTGCCTGATTTTCTAAACCATTAAATTTATTTTACCAAACGGAATTTCATTTTAGGCCAATGGGTACTGGCTTAAATTTTGGTTAGCTTTTGTGTGGCTGGGTTTGGTAAATGCGGACCTTAAGTAATGGGCTAATTTATAAATCAAATCAGCATAAACTCAAGAACATAACAAATCAATCAATCATTCGCTGCTCTCCAATCTTATTATTATCTACAGCAGCTCCATTAGCACATTTGCATATTTGCCTTTTTGTCTTCGTATATTTACAACATGTGTGGCATTGCCGGAATCATTACCAAAAACAACTCTTTTATTCAACCATCCCTGCTAATGGCAATGAGTGATGCCCTTGCACACCGGGGACCTGATGGGGAAGGAAGTTGGATAAATCCAGATAATAATGTGGGCCTTGCTCACAGAAGGCTTGCCATTATTGATTTATCTGCTGCCGCAGCACAACCTATGCATTATGACAATCGCTACTGCATTGTTTACAACGGCGAAATTTATAATTACATAGAACTAAAAAAAGAGCTGGCAAAAGCAGGTTATTATTTTAACAACAACAGCGATACAGAAGTTATCCTGGCAGCCTATGATTTTTATAAAGAGAAATGTGTACTGTATTTTGATGGCATGTTTTCCTTTGCCATCTGGGACGAAAAAGAACAGCAACTCTTTGCGGCCCGGGATCGTTTTGGTGAAAAACCCTTTTATTATTACAGCGAAAAAGGGCTCTTTATCTTTGCCAGCGAAATGAAAGCGCTTTGGGCTGCAAGAGTTGCCCGGTCTGTAGAAAATAAAATGCTTTTAAATTATCTCACCTTAGGAAATGTGCAGAATCCCGCAGATAAATCACAGACTTTTTTTACCGATATATCTTCCTTGCTTCCATCGCACTATTTAAAGCTTGATGCCAGTAGCGGAAAATTTACCATTACCAATTATTGGGATTTAGACAAACAAACCATTCTTAAAATTCCTGAGCAAAACGCTATCAGCCAATTTGGAGATTTGCTGCAGGATGCTATAAGTAAAAGAATGCGCAGCGATGTAAGCATTGGCTCAAGTCTTAGCGGTGGGTTAGACAGCAGCAGCATTGCATCTTGTGTTATGAACCAGCTCAGTGGTAATTTTTCTGGAATAAAGTTTAAAACTTTTTCAGCTACATTTCCCGGGTTTGAAAAAGATGAAACAATTTTTATAAATGAGGTAGTAAATAAGTTTTCTTTTGAAAATTATACTGTAACTCCTACTGCCTGCGGGCTGCTGGAAGATTTTGAAAAATTAAGTTACCACCAGGAAGAACCCTTTCCTTCTTCCAGCATTTATGCCCAGTACAAAGTATTTGAACTCGCCGGTAACCACAAAATAAAAGTTTTGCTTGATGGCCAGGGAGCAGATGAAACTCTTGCCGGTTACCACAAATACCTGCATTGGTTTATACAGGAACTGGTAAGCCGCAATAAATTTTCCGAAGCAAAAAAAGAAACCAGGTTGTTTGCTGCTCATCACATGCCTATGCAGTGGGGTATTAAAAATGTGCTGGCATGTTTACTTCCTTCGCATGCTGCTATAGCCCTGGAAAAAAGAGAATATGAACAAATAGTGGGTAATACTGATGTGAGCAAAGAGCTAAAAAGTTACCTGAAAGGAAGAGAATGGGAAGGCATTTATAAACCCGTAGTGACCAAGCTAAATGATATTCTATATTTTAATACCATGGAAAACGGGCTGGAAGAAATGCTGCGTTTTGCAGACAGGAGCAGTATGGCTCATGGGGTAGAAATAAGACTTCCTTTTTTAAGCTCGGCGCTGGTGCAGTTTGTTTTTTCGCTGCCTTCCAGGTATAAAATAAGGGAAGGTTATACTAAATGGATATTAAGAAAAGCGATGCAAGAAAAACTGCCAGCTTCTATTTTATGGCGTACCGATAAAATAGGATATGAACCACCACAGAAACAGTGGATGCAAAATGCTACTCTGGTAGATTATATGCACGAAGCTAAAAAGAAATTAGTGCAGGAAAAATTACTGAAACCACAGGTTTTGCAAAAAAAGATACTTCCCCTAAATGCACATGATGCACACAATAACGATTGGCGCTACCTCTGTGCCGCCCGAATGCTGCAACAATAAATATTCCCTACTGTTTTTATAAGTATTTTTGCTGCTCTTAAAATTTTATCTATCATGAGCACCGAAAATCTAAAAAATAAAAAGTTAGCAACCCGTATCATACATGCTGGTGCAGAGCCCGACCCCAGCACCGGTGCTATAATGACACCCATTTATCAAACCTCTACGTATGTGCAATCGGCACCGGGGGTAAACAAAGGCTACGAGTATGCCCGCAGCCAAAACCCAACCCGTAAAGCTCTGGAAACTGCATTGGCAATTATTGAAAATGGTCAGTTTGGTTTGGCTTTCAGCAGCGGTGTAGCTGCTACAGATGCTGTAATAAAACTCTTAAATCCCGGCGATGAAGTAATAGCCGCAAGCGATATGTATGGAGGTACTTATCGCCTGTTTACAAAAATATTTGAGAAATACGGCATTAAATTTATTTATGTAGATACCACAGATACAAATAATATTAAAGCGGCAGTAACTCCTAAAACAAAATTAATCTGGATAGAAACGCCTACCAATCCGCTGATGAATATTACAGATATTTCTGCGGTGGCAACAATATCCAAAGCAGCCGGAGCCTGGCTTTGTGTTGACAATACGTTTGCATCGCCCTACCTGCAGAATCCCTTAGACCTTGGAGCAGACATTGTAATGCATTCGTCTACAAAATATCTTGGAGGCCACAGCGATGTAATACAGGGTGCGCTCATAATGAATGATGCATCGCTGAGAGAGCAATTGTATTTTATACAAAAAAGCTGTGGTGCGGTGCCCGGGCCTATGGATTGTTTCCTGGTGCTGCGGGGAATAAAAACCCTGCACGTGCGCATGAGGCAACACTGCGAAAATGGTTATATGATTGCTCATTTTCTGCGCCAGCATCCTAAAGTAAAAAAAGTATACTGGTGTGGTTTTGCAGATCATCACAATTATGATATTGCTAAAATACAAATGCGTGGTTTTGGAGGCATGATGAGCTTTACACTTTTAGAAGATACCGTAGAAGCGGCTACAAAAGTGTTGTCCTCTACCAAACTTTTTTCACTGGCAGAAAGCCTGGGTGGTGTAGAGTCTCTCATCAATCATCCTGCCAGTATGACCCATGCCAGCATACCAAGAGAAGAAAGAATAAAAAACGGGCTCAGCGATGGTCTGATAAGGCTCAGCGTAGGTATTGAAGATGCAGATGACCTGATAGAAGATTTGAAACAGGCCATTGGCTAATATCAAAATGAAAAGATGAAAGCGCAAAGCTTAAAAGATTTTTTAAACAAAAAGGTTGATGCATACAATCAACCTTTTTTTATAAAGACCGACCCAGTATGCATCCCACATTCCTTTACCAAAAAACAGGACATTGAGATTGCTGGTTTTTTTGCTGCCATCTTTGCCTGGGGCAACCGTACTACCATTATTAATAAAAGCAAAGAGCTGATGCAGTTGATGGATAATGCGCCTCATGATTTTTGTTTGCATCATACGGACCAGGATCTTAAAAAACTGCTGCAGTTTAAGCACCGCACCTTCAATGCTACCGACCTGTTGTATTTTATATCTTTCTTTTATCAGCATTATAAAAGCCATTCATCATTAGAAACAGCTTTTACCCAATGGATGAAAAAAGGAGATACCAATGTAGAAAATGCATTGAACGGGTTTTACCGGTATTTTTTTTCTCTGGCCGATGTGCCCAAAAGAACATTGAAACACATTGCATCGCCACAAAAAAAATCCGCCTGCAAGCGCATAAATATGTACCTGCGGTGGATGGTGCGAAAAGATAATTACGGCGTAGATCTCGGGATCTGGAAAAATATTTCTCCATCGCAATTAATAATACCCTTAGACCTGCATGTGGCAAGGGTGGCCAGGCATTTTAAATTGCTGCAAAGAAAAGCCACCGATTGGGAAGCGGCATTGGAACTTACAGAAACCATGAAGCATTTTAATGCAAAAGATCCCTGCCGGTACGACTTTGCATTATTTGGCCTGGGAGTGTTAGAAAAATTCTAAAATTGTTGTAAATGATTATTTAGAAATAGATGTGTGGGAAATGCGGATTTTTTTTTTGTAGCTTTATTTTTTAAATAGGGAGGTAGCTTTAAAAACTTTTTACACTTCCGCTTGTATAAAAGCAGCATCAGCTAAAGTATTAGTTTTTAATTTTACGTTTTATTTGGTTTTTTTAAAAAAGGATGTAGAGTACCGGAAAATTTATGAAGAAAACAGCCAATGAGTTACCTGCCGGACCATACCATTAAAGCTATTGTATTTTCTGCAACAGATGCAGCAATTATAAAAGATAAAAAACTGTTTGAAGCCTTATCTGCATATATCAACCAGCTAATTAATAATGATTTTGAACAACTGTTGTCTTTGCTGTACCGCATAGATGTAGATGAAAAAAAGATGCGTGCCATGCTGCATCAGCAACAGGGCAGCAATGCTGCAGATCTTATTGCCGGGTTAATAATTGACCGCCAGTTAGACAAAATAAAATATAGAGAACAATTTAAGCCACCCACCATTATTCCCGAAGAAGAAAAATGGTAACTAAAAGTTTATTTCATGCGAATAACAGAAGTAAGCAGCCCCGATACAGCTAAAGAGTTTATAACCCTTACTGCACAATTATATAAAAATGATCCGAATTGGATAGAACCACTGCATCAGGACATTGAAGCCATTTTTAACCCTGCACTTAACAATTATTTTAAGCATGGAAGCTGCACCCGCTGGGTTTTAAAAGATAACAACCATAAAGTTATTGGGAGAATTGCAGCATTTATTAATACAGACAAAGCTTTTAAAAATCCCCAACCTACCGGTGGCATCGGTTTTTTTGAATGCATTTATGACCCGAAAGCAGCATTTTTATTAATGGATACTGCGGCATACTGGCTTAAGCAAAAAGGAATGCTGGCTATGGATGGCCCCATAAACTTTGGCGAAAACGATAAATACTGGGGGTTGCTGGTAGATGGATTTAAACCACCTAGCTTAGGAATGAATTATAACCCCTCCTACTATCAAACTTTTTTTGAATCTTATGGTTTTAAAAAGCTGTACGATCAGCTTACCAATCTGCTGGATATGACCGTTCCGTTTACAGAACGGTTTACAAAAATTGCAGACTGGGTAATGAGAAAACCGGGTTATCATTTTGAAAATTTTCAATCTGTAAATTTTGAAAAATATGCCGCCGATTTAAGGGAAGTGTATAATGATGCATGGCTTGATTTTGATGGATTTGCCCCCATTGAATATGAAACCATCCGGGAATCTTTTCGGCAGATGAGGCCCATTGTGGAAGATAAATTTGTGTGGTTTGCTTATTACAAAGAGGAGCCCATCGCATTTGTAGTGAGCCTGCCAGATATAAACCAGGTGCTGAAGCATGTAAAAGGCGAGCTTGATCTTTGGGGCAAACTAAAGTTTTTATGGTATAAAAAAACGATGCCCGTTAAACGTATCCGCATTATCATTATGGGATGCAAAAAGAAATTTCAAAACCACGGAATAGAATCTGCCCTGGTAAGAAAACTGCAGTTGGAAGTTACTCAAAAAAAATCTATCACCGGTGTAGAGCTTGCATGGGTAGGCGATTTTAATGAAAAGATGATAGCCATACATGAAGCCACCGGAGCTAAACAGGATAAAGTACATAGAACCTATCGGTATATTTTTCCTGCTACTGTTCATAAACAATCATGCGTTTCGCATAACGATCTGCTCTCTTCTTCCAGCAGATAGCAGCGGGGGCTTTATCATAATAAAAAATATTTACTGCCAGCCGTGGCAGTATTTTTATTAATAGGAATATTTCCCTTTTTTTGGGCTGATGTACAAAACAGCCTGCCTGATTAATTGCCTACTTTTACATCCTAAATTTTTATAGATGAAATTAGTGACTTATTTAAAAGAGGATCATGCACAACTGGCATTGCTGGTAGAGGGCATGTTGTACGATACTGATATGCTTCACCCAGACCTGCCGGTAAGCATGGCCATGTTTTTAAATTACTGGGACGATGTAATGCCGCTTGCCAAAGCAGTGGAGCATCGCATTAAAGAAGGACTGGTAAGAAATGTGATGGGCGTTTCATTTAATGCATCTGAAATTATGGCACCGGTACCGCACCCTACCAGTTGCAGAGATGGGTATGCTTTTCGCCAGCACGTAGCTTCGGCCAGGCGTAACCGTAAGCTAGATATGATTCCGGAATTTGATCAATACCCCATTTTTTATTTTACCAATCACAACAGCATACAGGGGCCGGGCAACGTGTATTGTATGCCCGATCATTTTGAAAAATTAGACTTTGAACTGGAAGCTGCCATTGTAATAAACAAACCCGGCAGAAATATAAAAGCAGCAGACGCAGATGAATACATTGGCGGGCTAATGATAATGAACGACCTGAGTGCAAGGCGCCTGCAGATGGAAGAAATGCTACTGAACCTCGGCCCAGCCAAAGGAAAAGATTTTGCCACCGCCATTGGTCCTATGCTGGTAACGCTTGATGAACTGGAACAATATGAAGTGCCCTGCAAAGAAAACCATACCGGCAAAGCATGGAACCTGGATATGAAATGCCTTATAAACGGAGTGCAAGTAAGCCAGGGAAATGTGGCCGACATGGACTGGACTTTTGCTGAAATAATAGAGCGCAGCAGCTATGGCGTAACACTTTATGCAGGCGATGTAATTGGTAGCGGCACAGCAGGCACCGGCTGTTTCTTAGAATTGAACGGCACCGGAAAATTAAATGATCCGGACTATAAAGAACAATGGCTGCAGGCAGGCGATGTAGTGGAAATGGAAATAGATGGGCTGGGCAAACTGAGTAATACAATGGTGGAAGAAGAGAGCGATTTTTCAATCTTAGCATTAAAGAAAAATGGATAA
>JBKJSJ010000327.1:0-4108 GCA_046595965.1 Ferruginibacter sp. | reverse complement strand
TCATTAATGGCATCATCAGAGTTTATCATATTTTTTTTATAAAAAGCAGCATCATTACAGTTTACACATCCAAGAATAATACCTTCTTTTTTAAAATTAATTTTGCCTGTGCCCTCTGCAGCTACCATTCCTGTAGTTGCAGAATTACCACCGTTAAAATTAAATGCAGCACCATTTAATTGTCTGAGCTGGTATAAACTCATGCCCGGTCTTATACCACTTTTTAACTGCCACTGGTTTTCTCCCACATTTTTATCATATTCCAAAGAGCTTTTGACCATAAGCTGTCCACCGATATAAAGTTTAGCAGGATTTGCATCGTTAATTTCATCGGCCCATAAAAAAACTACCTGCCTGTTGGTATTCGAAAAAATGATGGAACATTTTTCTGCGTAATTTTCCGATAAATAATAGATATCTTTTTTTACATTTTCTTCTCCGAAATAATATTTAAGCTGTTCATGAGAATTAAAGGCAAATAAATCCTCCGCATATTTTATTTCTCTGGGCTTAGGCAATATTTGTTTATGAATGATGAAACTGTATTCTGTTAAAATATCTCCAGGTTTTGAAGATACCGTTACCGTAACATCGTTTTTTTGAAACAACAAAAATGGGGCAAGAGCATCCTTTTGCTGGTTGCAAAAAAAGCCTTCTTTTTTTATATCGCTTAAAATCTTTTTAAATTCTTTTGCACATGCAGTATGGTAAGTAAAACCAAAATCTTCTTTGCTGTTAAAAACAGTAACCCTTCTTAGCAGAGAATCGGTAGCAATCTTTTTTTCTATACCCTTAAATTTATAGTCTTTAGTAATAGTATCACCGCTGTAAGAAGAGCCGGAATACCGGAAACCTTTTTTTGCTAGATAACTCTCAAATTTTAGCTGGGGTACCAGGGATGATTCTATAATATTGAATGCAACATCCTGCTGCGCAAAAGATGCCGAAAAACTCAGCAGACATAAATTAAAAAAAAGTAGCAATTTTTTCAAAATAAAATTAGTTTAGAATTGTAAGCACACAAGTTCTGCAGATTGATATAATTAAAAACAGTACTGGCTGTTTTCCTGGAAGGTTTTGGAACTGATATAAACTATTAATTTTTCACAAATAGAGGAGAGTACTAAATTAAGTATTTTAATTTGAGTAGGCATCAATCAATTATGTAATACCAAACGGTATTTCATTTTAGGCAAATGTGTGGGGGGTGAAATTTCGGTCAGCTTTTGTGTGGTAGAGTTTGGTAAATGCCGATCCTATACTCTTACTGGCACACTATGCACTGCTGCAGCCATTTCTTTTATGAGAGAAGAATCTTTTTCTATTGCATTACCTACAACAATAACATCGGCACCCGCCTTGCAGTTAAGGTATGCTTTTTCGGGAGTTGTTATGCCGCCCCCTACAATAAGGGGAACATCAATGCAACCAGCCACTTTTTGTATCATAGATTCGGAGATGGCCCTGCGGGCACCGCTGCCTGCATCCATATAAATAAGTTTCATACCCAGCATTTCGCCGGCCATGGCCGTACACATAGCTATTTCGTTTTTGTCGGCTGGCAATGGTGCGGCATTGCTGATGTAGGAGACTGTGGTAGGAGCACCACCATCAATAACCATATATCCTGTAGGCATAATTTCCAGGCCGCTTTGTTTTACTACGGGGGCACTTACCACATGCTGGCCTATTAGCAACTCAGGGTTGCGGCCACTAATGAGCGATAGGTAGAGCAATGCATCTGCATATTTGCTTACCTGGCTTGGGCTTCCAGGGAAAAGTATTACCGGAATTTTGCAACGAAGTTTGATCAGTTGCACTGCTTCATCTAAATAATTGGAAATAACCAAGCTACCGCCAACGAGAAAATAATCAACTTTGGCTTCAGTGGCCAGCTCAATAAGCTGCTCCATATTGGCATCATTCACCTTATCAGGATCTATGAGCACGGCAAATGACTTTTTGCCCTGCTGTTTTTTTTCCGCTAATGAATGGTAGATACGTTTCAAAACTCCGCTATTTGATTCATGCAAAAATGTACAATTTTTTGTTCTTACCGAAATATTAACCTTATTAAAAGATTCATATTGTGCAAATTGCCTTTATTTTATCGGTAATTTTAGGAGTATGCCTGATATTACTTACGAAATAAAATTTAAAACGGCCCGTAGTGGTGGCAAAGGTGGCCAGAATGTGAATAAAGTGGAGACTATGGTAGAAGGTTACTGGGATGTGGAAGCCTCTTTAATGTTTACAGATGAACAAAAGCAACGCTTAAAAGATAAACTTATAAATAAAATAAATGCTGATGGAAAGCTTTTGGTAAAAAGCCAGGAAGAGCGAAGCCAGTTGGCAAATAAAGAGATTGTAATAAAAAAAATGAATGCGCTGCTGCAGAAAGCCTTAATAGTGCAAAAAAAACGCAAACCTACCAAACCAAGCAAAGCCAGTAAACTAAAAAGATTAGAGAGCAAAAAAATAAATGCCACATTAAAGCAAACAAGAAAAAAGCCGGGCACACATGAATAAAAAGTTTTTCATTAAAGCAGGGTTAGTTTTTTTCATAATTATTTTTAGCCGCCAAATGGCCGGGGCACAAAAAAATTATGCAGAAATGGAACTTAAATTTCATTATACTGCGAATGGAAAAAACCTGGTATTAAGCGATAGTAATTATATAAATGCATTTGCAGAAAATTACTCCATCACCCGGCTTAAATATTACATCAGTAACATCAGCCTGTCAGCAAAAGCAACCAGTAAGTGGGGCAACCCCGTTTTTCTTGTGGATGCTTCTATAGAAGATACATTTAAAATGCAGGCACTCCCCGGGGTTTACACCAAACTCGTTTTTAGTTTGGGAGTAGATAGTTTGCTCAATTGCAGTGGTGCCCAAGCTGGTGCGCTGGATCCGCTCAATGGCATGTTCTGGACATGGAATTCCGGGTATGTATTTTTTAAGCTGGAAGGATTTTCTGCAGCCTCTACGGCCGACCTGCACAGAATAGAACATCATATTGGAGGATACCGAGGGCCATACAAAGCAGAGCGAAAAATAGTACTGCAGCTAAATGAACCGCTGGTTATAAATGAAAACAGCAGGCATACAATAAATATCCAGGTAAATTTAGACGCTTACTGGCAAGGTATTAATGAAATTAAAATTGCCGACAATGCACTTGTAATGATACCGGGTGAGTTGGCAAAAAAATCGGCTGATAATTTTGCAGCAATGTTTACTATTATCTCTATACAATAATTTTTATTGAAAATAAAAACTATCATATCAATTTTATTATTTGTTGTTACATCTCTTTTTATAATTGCTTCTACAAAGAGTGATGGTTTTGGCCCATACAATCCCACTTATTTAAAATTTAAAATTCCCAAAGGTTGGCCAATACCTACCAACAATATTTTTGTAAATAATAAATTAACAGAGCAGGGATTTCAATTAGGAAAAAAATTATTTTACGATAGCCGCCTCAGTAAAGATAAGGAGGTGAGCTGCGCCAGTTGCCATCAGCCATTTGCTGCGTTTTCTACTTTCGATCATGACCTTAGCCACGGCATAAACAACAGCTTTACCAGCCGCAATGCACCTGCATTGATAAACCTTGCATGGATGACTGCCTATCATTGGGATGGCGGCATTAACCATATAGAAGTGCAGCCACTGAGCCCCCTCACCGCTGCTAACGAGATGGGGCAAACGCTGGATTCTGTGATCTATATTTTAAAAACAGATACGGCTTACCAGCTCATGTTTAAGGCTGCTTTTGGGGGTGTTGCTATTACCAGCCAGCGAATGTTGAAAGCTTTGGCACAGTTTACCGGCAGCCTGGTGTCGGCCAACAGTAAATACGACCGGGTAATGAATGGAAAAGATAGCTTCAGCAATTTTGAAAAAAATGGATACCGGCATTTTAAAAACAATTGTGCCACATGCCACAAAGAACCCCTCTTTACTGATAACAGTTTTAGAAACAATGGAATTGCTCTCAATCGTTTCAGAGATATTGGCAGGCAACACATAACCGGACTTAGCAGTGACTCTTTAAAATTTAAAGTGCCCACCCTGCGCAATATCCAGTTGACTTTTCCTTAC
>JBKJSJ010000272.1:0-9750 GCA_046595965.1 Ferruginibacter sp. | reverse complement strand
TAACGGCCATTGCCAATAAAAGAAAACTACCGTATCCTGTTTTATTAATAGTTGCCGGATTAATACTTGGTTTTATTCCCCATCTGCCCGACCTGGCATTGAACCCCGAAGTAGTCTTTGTTATAATGCTTCCACCTCTGTTATACGATGCTGCTTCCAGAACATCCTGGCACGAGTTCCGAACATCCATCAGACCCATAGCAGCATTGGCCATTACACTTGTCTTTTTTACTACGCTTGCCGTGGCGGTTACGGCTCATTATATCATCCCGGGTTTTACCTGGCCCCTGGCATTTTTACTGGGAGCGGTTGTTTCGCCTCCCGATGCTGTAGCAGCAACAGGGATTATAAAAGGATTGGGCCTCAATAAAAAAGTAGTAACGATAATAGAAGGCGAAAGCCTGGTAAATGATGCCTCCGCATTAATTGCATACCGGTATGCAGTAACTGCTGTTACCACCGGAAGTTTTATTTTTTGGCAGGCGGGTTTACAGTTTTTGCTGGTAGCAGGTGGCGGAATTTTAATTGGTGTACTTACAGGCTACCTGTTTGTGGCAGCACATAAAAGAATAGAAAATAACCCTGTGGTAGAAACCTGCCTTACGCTTTTATCCCCTTTTATTTCTTACCTGGCTGCTGAGCAATTGCATCTGTCGGGGGTGCTGGCCGTAGTGTGCACTGGCCTGGTTATTTCATGGAGATCGCCCGAAGTTTTTTCTTACAAAACAAGGATAAGAACAAAAGTTTTATGGGATACTTTAATATTTTTATTACATGGCTTTGTTTTTATTTTAATAGGGCTGCAGTTGCCCTTAATAATAAAAGGATTGGGCAGTTATCCAGTTGCGCAGATCGTAGGTTATGGTTTGCTCATTAGCCTTGTAACGATCGTTGTGCGAATTATCTGGGTTTTTGCGGGCGTTCACTGGCAAAGCATTTTTTTAAAAAAGAAAAAAATACAGCAAACCTTGCCTCTTAATGGGCAACCGGATAATACCTGGAAAAATGTGCTGGTAGTTGCCTGGACGGGTACAAGGGGAGTAATATCCCTGGCTGCAGCCCTTGCATTGCCATTGTATTTACAGGATGGATCCGCTTTTCCTAAAAGGCATTCTATTATCTTTCTTGCTTTTGTAGTTATCATCTTTACCCTGGTAGTTCAGGGGCTTACGCTCCCACTGCTTATACGCTGGCTTAAAATAAAGCCAGAAGATAATTCTGCGGCAGAAGAAAAAGAACTTCAGTTGGAACTGGCCGTAAATACCCTGCATTTTATAGAACAGGATTTACCTGCTACTTTAAACAGGGTGGAGCACGCAACTTTATTAAAGAAATATGAGGAAATTATAAAAGAGTTATCACAGGAAGTACGCCTGCATAAAAAAGCAATGCAGACAGATAGTGAAGTACCTGTTGCAGAGGCGGCCCCATTGCAAAATGCAGCGGCAGTCATCAGTAAATATCAGCGGGCATTATTACTCAAAATGCACAAAGAAGGAAATTACACTGATACCGTTATAAGGAAAGTAGAAAGGGAAATGGATATTAATGAATTGAAGATGGATTCGAAACTCCCGCCAAAAGAATAAAAAACCTCACCTGTTATAAAATAATATTCCAGAAATAAACCGTTTAAAATTTACCCGGTTTGTAGAATTATTTGCACATTTTATTTTATAGAGCACAGCTGTACTTTTGAAGGAGCGTTGTGCTATTTTTTTTAAATCTGTTATGTAAACAGGCATGCATTATAGCAAAAAAAGTTGCATTCATTAATCAATATAATTTCAGTTGAAATTGTACATTAAAAATATGGTTTGTATCCGCTGCAAAATAATGGTAAAAGAGGAGCTCATAAAATTGGGATAGCATTATACTGTGCTGTATCTAGGGGAAGTGGAAATTACAGAAAATATCACGGAGGGACAGCACGATCAATTTAAAGGAGGCTTGCAAAGACCAGGGCTTGAATTAATGAATAGTAAAAAAGCTTTTTTAATTTAGCAGATTTAAAATGTAATTGTAGAATTGGTACATTATTCAGATGAACCACTCATCATTATTTTTTCAGATTTTTAAGCCGGAAGCCGCATCACAACTAAACTTACCTGTCCAGCTTTTTTTCAGAAGTGCAGGGAACTCCTATTGAAAAATTTATTATTGCCGACAAAATTGAAAGGGTAAAAGAACTGCTTGTATATGATGAATTAAACCTTACTAAAATAATATACCTTATGCATTACTGCTGGGTGAGCCATGTTTCCAATCATTTTAAAAAAGTTACAGGGCTTACACCCTCACACTTTAAACAGTTAAAGTACAAGAGAAGGAATATGCTGGAAGATATGTGAATGTTTTTTAGCCCCTAACTGTAATTGTTTTTTATACTTTGTAGGTTGTATATTTTCTGCCCGTTTTTTAAACAAAATGCTCCTTAAATAGGGCAAATATTTTTGCTCATTTTACTTTGCATATCTTTTATATTAATACAGAGTTGAGATATACAAATTATAAATTAGTAATAGTGGCAGAAAGCAGTTGTCTTTTCTATCTGCTCTAATTATTTAAAACTGCTCAATTTATATTTTGCAAACCTCCCAAAAAATTGGCATGATGTGTGAAATAAATATTTACAAACAGCAAAAAAATAGAAATAAATAAGTTGATTGATTTATTAAAAGGTTTAATTGGAATTAAAAAAATTCCTCGGTAATAAAAGCTGGTAATAGAAATAAAATTTAAATAAAGAATTGTATAAATATTTTTTCACTTTCATTTAATCATTAAAACACAATTTTTATGGGCAATTTATTGTATATCGTAGCAGTAATCCTTATTATAGGATGGTTAGTAGGTTTCTTTGCATTTAATGCAGGTGGTATAATTCATGTGCTGCTTGTAGTAGCAGTTATTGCAATTATATTAAGGATCATCCAGGGTAATAAAGTGCTTTAATGATCCATGGGTTAAGATAGGCAGATACATGCTTTCTAGTGCATCGCTTTTTTAAAAGCTGTTATGGAAGTACAGAATTTATACTTGAAGTTTTAGGAATATTTAGCCGAAAAAATTCAATTACAAAAATTCTATGTTGGTCATCTTTTAAAGTCAGATATAAAATACTTTAAATTTTAATCAAAATGAGTGTGCCGGTATTTATACCGGCATATTTGTTTTAAAGGATGTCGCAGAAACCCGGCAATAAAAATCCGGTAAGAAACTTTCTTACCGGATTTATTCTTTAAATGACCATCTGTTTAATCATAGTTATTGCCACAACATATACCTGTGGCTTTAAATTCGATTATTATAAAAGCAGGATCAATAATAATATAACTATGATGATGGCTCCTACAGAAAGATAAATGCCACCATTATTTACACTCATTTCTTTTTTAATGTCCTTCACTTCCTTGCGAAGGCTTTTCTTTTCAAGCTTTGTTAGTTCACTCTTATCCATTCCTTTAATTTCTTCCAGGCGTTGCATTAATGGCTTATTGGCTGAATTTTCTACTTTTGCAGGTTTATTGTTTAAAGTAGGATCAGAAACGTCGTTGCTGGAAATGGCTGGAAGTGCTACTGCTGTCAACATTAGAAAAGTTGCGATTCTAAAAATGAATTTTTTAATCATAAATTTTTATTTTAAGGTTTGTTAAAAAATGATGATACTGAAATGGTAATATTAAGGAGGGCTCGGTAATTATAATATAAAGATGAGATTGTTTCTGCATATAAATGTTACATAAGCTTAAATATAAGTTACATGATTCACACATTTTCTGTATTTTTTTATTGCAAATTGTGCAATGGGATAGATGAATAGTTTTTTTATTGTATTAAAATTGCTGGTTCGGATAAAATTAAATTAAAAAAAACGGGCGATAGTAATTTTGATCATCCGGCGTTAAATTTACAGAAATGTAAATTTAAACTGCCTTAAAATTGGCAGCATAAAAAATGATACATAAAAACTATACAAAAATTTTGATAATAATTATCCTGTTAGCTGCCTGGTACATTTTTGCTCAAAGCTGCCTGCGCATGCGTATAAGCGATAATAAAGCAAAAAAGAAATTTGCTTATGCTGGCGTAAGTATATCTACAGAGATCCTACATATAAACGACTTTAATTTACACTTTGCAAAAGTGGGCAACGATAGTTTGCCTACTTTATTATTCTTACATGGCTCGCCCGGAAGCTGGTATTCTTTTCAGGATTATATGAAGGACAAAGATTTGCTGGCTATGTACAGAATGGTATCTATAGACAGGCCTGGCTTTGGTTTTAGCCAGTTTGGAGATGCAAAAAACCTGGCAGAACAATCAGTCATAATAAGTCCGCTGCTTGCACACCTGCAAAACCATCAGCCTCTTTATATTATTGGGCATTCTCTGGGTGGTCCTTTGGCAGTAAAAATTGTAGCAGATAATCCGGGAAGTTTTGCGGGAATGATTTTGCTGGCCGCTTCGGTAGACCCTGCAGAAGAAGCCCCGGAAAAGTGGCGGGGGTTTTTATACAATAGCCCGCTACAGCAATTAATGCCAGGTGCCTTTAAGCCCAGCAATGCAGAAATATGGTATTTAAAAAAAGACCTGCCGCTACTGAGCAAACAATTTGCCTCCATCACCTGCAGCGTATGGATACTGCATGGCGATAAAGATAATTTTGTTCCCGTAGGCAATGCAGCTTATGCCAAAAAAATGTTGGTGAATGCTGCAGAAGTACACATACAGATACTGCCGGGTGCATCTCATTTTATTCCCTGGCAACCCTGGTATAAATATGTGAAAGAAACATTGCTGCATTTAAATGAATAGTTTGGGTTTGCATGATCACTCCATTGGCAGTTCTATTAAAAAAATATTTAATTTTTTTGTGAATGTTTTTTGTGCGGGCAGGATGAGTATTAAATAATTTTGATCTAGGAATTTCTGTTCAAATAAACCAGCATTCATATCAGCCCTACCGTTTTCATAGTTATTGGTTGTGCTTTAAAACTATAATTGCTAAATTAGATGTATGAAAAATAAAACAGTCATTGTAACAGGAGCTTCCGGTAATATGGGGCAGGCAGTAATAAAAAAATTCCTTGCACAAGGGTACAGTGTTGTGGGAACCATTATACCCAACGACCCGGTTGCCTTTGACCTGGAAGATAAAAACCTGGATAAAATGCTGGTAGATCTAATGCATGAAGAAGATGCTCAAAAATTTACCCAATCAGTTATTGATAAATATGAAAGCATAGATGTACTGGTATTAACGGTTGGTGGTTTTGCAATGGGTAAAATTGGCGACACAAAAACATCCGACATTTATAAACAGTACAAATTAAATTTTGAAACAGCGTATAATGTTGCCCGTCCTGCATTTGTGCAAATGATGGAGCAGGGTAGCGGTCGCATATTTCTAATTGGGTCCCGCCCCGGGCTTAATGCCAGGGAAGCAAAAGGAATGGTAGCTTATGGTTTGGCCAAATCATTAATATTCAGACTGGCAGAATTAATGAACGAAGAAGCCAAAGGGCAAAATGTTGTTACCGCAGTAATAGTACCCAGCACTATAGATACCCCTCAAAACCGCAAAGCAATGCCCGATGCTGTTGTTGAGAATTGGGTAAAACCAGAAGCTATTGCAGATGCCATTTATTTTTATTGCACTAATGAAGCCGATTCTATAAGAGAACCGGTAATAAAAGTTTATAACAAAGCATGATCCGTACAGTTAGTGGGTTTAATGTAAATAAATGCTGTAATAAATTTTTCTACTGCATTTTTTATGTTGCTTAGTTATTTTACAAAGCACGTTTTGGTGGTATGCAACCCTGCAGGCAGGGGTAATTTCAATCAATGATTCATTAAACTATTTTACTGCTAAACAATCAAGTACGGCAATTCTTAAATCACCCTGCATACACAACATTATTATTGTGCATTATTAGTTTGTAAATTGCAGCCGGGATTATTTTTTTAATCAAACCGGAAATTGGGTAGTGCATGAGAAAAAGAACAGTAAAAATTTGGCATTTATATATTATATTTTTGGCACTACTGATTTGTAGTATAGAAAGCCAGGCACAAACTAAAGTTATTATAGGGCAGGTAAAAGATGGCCATTCAGATGAATTTCTTCCTTTTGCCAGTATAAAGTTTAAAAATTCTTCTGTAGGAAAAATTGCAGATTCATCCGGAGCTTTTAGTTTTCAGTTATCTCACTGGCCTTCCGATACCCTCGTTATTACAAGCATTAGTTATGAACCATATTATTTTTTAGTTCCCCGCAATAAGGATACGGTTTTTATAATGGCTGCTATGCAGGCTGGCAAAGCCAATGCAGAAGTAATAGTAAAAGCCCGGCAAAAACACAGCAGGGGATGGTATCTGTGGCGCAAGGTGGTGGCACATAAAGACAGTAATAATATTTTAAAAAACGACAATTTTACGTACAACGTATATAACAAATTAGAGCTTGACCTCAATAATATAAACACACAAAAGCTCCAGAAAAAAAAGCTGTTAAAACCATTTGGTTTTATTTTTAATAATATAGACAGCCTTTCGGAAGAAAAACCAATACTTCCCACATTTCTTACAGAAACAATTTCTAAATTTTATTACAATAAAAATCCGCACAAAACCCGTGAAGTAATTTCTGCCAGCAGGGTTAGCGGAATATCAAATCCCAGCTTTACCAAATACCTGGGTGGGCTTTACCAGAACATTATTATTTACGCAAACTTCATCCCCGTTTTTGATAAAAAATTTGTGAGCCCTATCAGCGATAATGGAGATAATTATTATGATTATAAATTGGCAGATACACAATGGGTAGCAGGCAGAAGATTACTACACCTGGTTTTTATTCCAAAGCATGCAGGAGAAAATACTTTTACCGGCGATTGCTGGGTACACGACACTACATTCGCCATTCAAAAAGTAATACTGCATATAAATAAAGAAGCTAATATTAACTATGTAGATAAACTCAGCCTGGTGCAGGAGTTTAAACTAATTAATGACAGCACCTGGTTTTTAAGTAAAGATAAATTTATTGTTAACCTTAACCCTATTGGCAATAAGGCACCCGGCTTTATTGCCCGTAAAACTACTACTTACAATAATGTAATTGTAAATAGCAGTGAGGTAACAACTGCATTGGCAAAAAATAAAGTGCAGGAAGAGGTAGAAGTATTAAAGGGCGCAGAATCACAGATAAATAATTATTGGGATACAGCCCGCACGGAAACCCTTAGTAAAAGCGAGAAAGGAATTTATAAAATGATGGATTCTATACAACAATCGCCGGCGTATAAAAAATATTACAATACCGTTTTTTTTCTTAGTACTGGTTATAAAAATATTGGTAAAGTACAGATAGGGCCCTGGTTTTCGTGGGTGAGTGCAAACGCATGGGAAGGAACAAGGATAAGATTCGACCTGGGCACCACTGCTAAATTCAGCAAAAAAGTATGGCTGCACAGTTACCTTGCTTATGGGTTTAAAGATCAGCAGATAAAAGGCAAGGGCGAAGCTTTGTGGTTATTAAAATCTATGCCCCGGCAAATATTGCAGGCATCTTATTCTAATGACCTTGATTATTCTCAAAATTCAAATACCAATATTCCTTCCGATAATTTTTTGGCAGTTGCTATAAGAAAAAGCGGCGTGCCAGTAAAATTTATTAAATTAAAGCAAATCCAAATTCAATATTCCATAGATAATAAAATTGGGCTGAGAACTTCTTTTACTTTTAAAAATAAAGAATACGAACCCCTGAAGAATATTCCCGACAAAACTTTTTTTTCTACTAAAAATGGACATGTTTTTAACAGTACAGAAGCATCTTTAAAATTCAGGTTTGCCTACCTCGAAAAATATTATGAAACTAATTTTTTCCGCTATAGTTTGGGAAGCCCTTATCCTATTGCAGAAGTAGAATTTACGCAGGGCATTAAGGGAATTTTAAATAGCAGTTATCAGTATCAGAAAATTACTTTTAGTGCCGGCCACGAAAGTTCCATAGCACCATTGGGTAAATTGTATTACCATTTTTTTGCAGGAAAAATATTTGGTACACTTCCTTATGTATTGCTGGAAGTTCATCCGGGTAATGAGGTATATTATTATAATCAATATGCTTTTAACCTGATGAGTAAATATGAATTTATCAGTGATCAGTATGCAGGATTTTTTATGGAACATACTATTGGCAATGGCCTCTTTCGTTTTATTCCCCTCACCCGCAAATTGAAATTCCGCCAGTTCTGGAATGTAAAAGGAGTAACCGGCAATTTAACCAATGCCAACACGCAACTGAATTATGTGGCAGGTCATACCTTCCGTTCTTTGGATAATAAATTGTACCTGGAAGCCGGCACCGGTGTAGATAATATTTTTAAAGTTTTTCGCATAGATTTTATTTGGCGGCTTTTGCCCACGCCATTGCCCCAAAATAAAGTGAGTAGGTTTGGCATATTCGGGAGCTTCAGGTTGCAATTATAAAAAAATCGGTATAATTCCCCGCTAAAACGTACATCATTGATATAAAATATTATTCGGGCTTCATTAGAAGTTGTTTGAATTTATTTTAACCGAATAGAGTTTGGCTAAAGCCCTTCCTATTTTCATTCCATTACCACGCCTTTAAAGGCGTGGTAATGCAAATTGCGGTTGCCGGCTTTAGCCAAATAATTTTAAAAATAATCTCTATAAATCCCCGCTAAACCGTACATCAAACTTTGAGATTTTAAATGATTTCCAGGTTTTTTTAATACCCGTTAGAGTTATATACTTTTTCTAATTTTTAAACTACTGGCAATCGGTATTAACTAAAAAGTAAATTGTACAGATACAATTGTATAGATAAATTTTGATGCAGAAGAATACCTGCATTACAAACTTTCAATTCCTCATCCCAACTACTTTTCCAAAATTCCAATCCTCCCGCCACTCCCTGCAAAAAAAACAGCTTTCCCTTTTTTAGCTCTCCGCACCACATGAAATCCTTCTTTACTTATATTGGTGAAAATATTTCCATCATCGTTAGTAATGTCCACACCATTTAAGCCACAGGTGATCCATTGTTTCTTTTTTAAAAATTCTATGCAACTGCGGTAGCCCGTTGGCGGCTCAGTAGGCTGGCTCCAGGTTTTACCCGCATCAAAAGTTGTTGCAGCATTTTTGTTGGTAGAGTCTTTAGTGTTAAAATCGCCACCTGCCAGCATCCATATTTTTTTATTTTTAATGGCAATGGAATTAGCGCCCGTGCTTTCTTTGCCCTGAATAATGGGAACATTTATTTTTTTATCTCTTACAATTACATTGCTCACCAGTCCACCTGTAATAAATATTGCTTCCTGGTTGCTGAGCTTTCTTACGTTGGTACCGCTGCTGGCAAAACAGGCTTCCCCACTATCTGCGATGGGCAATTTATTTTCTGCAATGCCCTGCCAGCTTTTTCCTCCATCAAAAGTGCGGGCAATAAAAAACCGATTTTTTATAGGGTCCCCAATTACAATACCTGCCTGCTCATTCCAGAATTCCATAGCATCCAGGAACATGCCTTTATCCTTATTTTCAAAAACTACCTGCCAGTCATCGCCTCCATTTATAGTACGGAGAATGTAAGCAGGGGCTGCAATACCCATTATTACTGCAGTGGTTTTATCAAAGGCTTCAATATCCCTGAAATCGGTTTTCTCAAAACCTTTTACGATCATCCATTTCCAGGTTGCTCCGGCATCTAAGCTT
>JBKJSJ010000174.1:0-6645 GCA_046595965.1 Ferruginibacter sp. | reverse complement strand
TACCAATGGCCCGGAAAAAAGGCAGGGTAATAAATAAAATTAATAAAGGGTTGCTTCAAAAACTTTCTCAAAATTCTTCTTTAGTTTTTCTTTCACTTCTTCATAATCAAGCTTAGCACCCGTTTCTTTTTCTATAGAGGTTACCTGCTTATTTTGTATGCCGCAGGGAATAATATTATTAAAATAATTCAGATCTGTATTTACATTCAGTGCAAAACCATGCATCGTAATCCAGCGGCTGCAGCGCACTCCAATGGCACATATTTTACGTTCCTTTCCCGGCACGCCAGGGTCAATCCACACGCCGGTTTCGCCTTTGCTTCTCTGGCCTGAAATGCCATATTCGGCTATGGTTAAAATAACCAGTTCTTCCAGGTTGCGCAGGTAAAGACCAATATCAGTATATATTTTTTCCAGGTCCAGTATTGGATAACCAACGATCTGCTGCAGGCCATGAAAAGTAATATCGCCTCCCCGGTTAGTTTTATAAAACTCTATGCCGTTTTCTTTCAACTCATCCTCATTCATGAGCACATTATCCATGCTGCCACTTTTGCCTAATGTATAAACAGGAGGATGCTCACATAATAAAAAGTAATGTTGCGTTGTCAAATCTCTGGGAATATAATCGGGATTCATTTTTCTGGCAGCAGATTTCAATGCCACATTTTGTTGTAAAAGTTTTTCCTGGTAGTCCCAGGCTTGTTGGTAGTTTATCAAACCCAGATCTTCATATTTCACACGCTGCATATCGGTAGCATTGTTTTAATTTGCAAAAGTAACAGAAAGATGTCGGATGTCGGATGTCGGAATTGCGAATTTTCACCAAATGAAAAATGACCAATGACTATTGACAAATGACTATGATAAATGACCATTTTTTTTAAAAGAAAATCACAAACAGAATACCACTTCACAAAAATTATGACCAATATACCATCAGATACCGAAGACGAATTAATAGAAACGGAAGAACTGTACGAAAGACTTTCTATCATCATAGACAAAGGCCAGGAGCCGCTGCGTATAGACAAGTTCCTCATGAGCCGGGTGGAAGGTGCTACGAGAAATAAAATTCAGCAGGCCATAGAAAATGAGCTGGTACTGGTGAATGATAAGCCTGTAAAAAATAATCATAAAACAAAAGCGGGCGATAAAATTGTAGTATATGAAACCAATTCACCAGAATCTTCTGAAATTATTCCTCAAAATATTCCATTAAATATTGTGTATGAAGATGAGGATATTTTTGTAGTGAATAAACCCGTAGGTATGGTAGTACATCCCGGCAGTGGCAATCCCGATGGCACATTAATAAATGCGGCTGCTTATTATCTTAAACAGCAAAATCCCACTCTGGATGAAAAAGACTTACCCCGCTTTGGTTTGGTGCACCGCATAGATAAAAATACCAGTGGCCTTATTGTAATGGCAAAAACACAAAAAGCCATGAGCGACCTGGCCAAACAATTTTTTAATCATACCGTACACCGCCGCTATGTGGCTTTGGTGTGGGGAGATTTTAATGAAACCGAAGGAACCGTGGTTGGCCATGTAGGAAGGCACCAGCGTTTTAGAAAATTATTTACCACCTATCCCGAAGGCGAACATGGCAAAGATGCAACAACCCATTACAAAGTGCTGGAAAGTTTTAATTATACAACCCTGGTAGAATGCAGGTTGGAAACTGGCCGCACCCACCAGATAAGGGTACACATGCAGCATATTGGGCATCCTTTATTTAATGATGATTTCTATGGCGGCGATAGAATTGTAAAAGGGACTGTCTATACTAAATATAAACAGTTTGTAGATAATTGTTTTGCCCTTTGCCCCCGCCAGGCACTGCATGCAAAGGAGCTGGGGTTTGTGCATCCAACCACAAAAGAAAATATGTTGTTTACCAGTGAACTGCCGGATGATATGTGCCAGGTGATAGAAAAATGGAGAAAGTATAGTCAGTTTAAAAATGCGGAGTAAGGATATTATTTTTTTTACACCAGCATTTGTTTTTTATAGAGTCAGGGTTGTGCTTACCCTGCCGAATGGCTTAGGTAACTCACATTTACATTGTATTATATTGGAAGCAATGTATTAAAAAATAAAATTTACTTTTTTGTACCATACGGTTTATCTTTTAAAAATTATCTATGTTAAAAAAAATCTTCTCCATTTCCTGTTTTATTAGCGTTTATGCATGCCCGTTTGCACAAACAACTATTGTAAGGGATGCTGCAATAGAAAATATGGTTAAAGAAGTTTCTGCAGATTCGCTAAAAGCTTACATAACAACGATGGTAAGTTTTGGTACACGTAATACCCAAAGCATGCAAACCAATCCCAAACGTGGCATTGGTGCAGCAAGAAACTGGGTGCTTACAAAGTTCAACCAGTTTGCAATACCATCGAATGGAAGGTTCACCGCTTTTATAGATACTACTACCCTGCAGCCCGATAACAAAAGAATAGATACCCCTACCCTGCTAGGCAATGTAGTAGCAACTTTAAAAGGCAGCGACCCAAATGATAATCGCATCTTTATCATAAGCGGCCACCTGGACAATATGCGCACTAGTGTGAAGGACCGCACAGGCGATGCACCGGGTGCAAACGATGATGCCAGTGGTGTGGCAGCAGTGCTGGAATGCGCAAGAATAATGAGTAAAAGAAATTTTGCTGCTACCATCATTTTTGTAGCGGTAAGCGGCGAAGAGCAGGGTTTGCTGGGTGCGTATTATATGGCTGGCAAAGCCCGCAAAGAAAACTGGAATATTGAAGCTGTGCTAAACAACGATATTATGGGAAGTAATAACAGCAACGAAACCAATATTACCGACAATACAAAAATCCGTGTTTTTAGTGAAGGGCTTCCTGCTTTTGAAACAGAAAAAAATGCTAAAACTATCCGCCAGTTAGGCCTGGAGAATGATGGAAAAAGCAGGCAGCTTGCCCGTTATACAAAAGAAATTGGCGAACGTTATGTAGATAATTTAAACGTGGTAATGATATATCGAAACGATCGTTTTTTGAGGGGCGGCGATCATACTGCCTTTGTAGATAATGGTTATGCTGCAGTTCGTTTTACGGAAATGAATGAAAATTATTATCATCAGCACCAGGATGTAAGAAAAGAAAACGGCATACAGTATGGCGACCTTTTAGAATTTATAGACTTTGAATACCTGCGCAAAAATACAGCTATGAATTTGAGTTGCCTTGCTAATTTAGCAAAAGCGCCGGCTATGCCGCAGGATGTAAAAATAGATGTGAAGAAGCTGGGCAATACTTCTTTTCTTTTTTGGAAAGCACCTGCAACCGGAAACACAAAAGGATATTATGTAATGATGAGAGAAACGACCAGTGCTGTGTGGCAAAAGAAAATTTTTACCACTGATACACAAATAGTTTTACCTTATTCTAAAGACAATTATTTTTTTGCAGTACAATCTGTAAATGCAGATGGTAACGAAAGCCTGCCGGCGGTACCCGCCGTAGGACGATAATTTACTTTTTATGGAAGATGTACCTATGCCCGATGGCAAGCTGTTGCTGGATATTGTAACCATTAAGATGCCTTTTGGAAAATACAAGGGCACGGTATTGCGCTATTTACCCGTAAGTTACCTGGAGTGGTTTCAGCGAAAAGGATTTCCCAAAGGCAGGCTGGGTATGATGCTGGAAACTTTATATGAAATAAAAATAAACGGACTGGAAAGTTTATTGGATAGAATAAAACCATAGGTATTATTTTTTCTCTTCTTCTGCAGGTTTTATTTCCTTTAATTCCACCTCTTTAATATCAGCCACCATTTTTTCTTTTTTCATGCCCACTCTTACAAACCCAAAAATACTCATATAAATATTGGCTACCCATACTAAAGCAAACCCTCCAATTAAATATCCTCTCCAGTCTGTAAACAGCAATGTATATTTTGTGATGATTAAAAAGAATACAGTTACATAATGACTAAAACAATATTCGCAGGTAAAGAGATAAAAGAATTTTCGTACCAGTAATGAAGTGGAACTTTTAGATTTTTCTACACAGAAATCTCTGGGTTCTTTAAAAATTTCTTCGTGTGTTACCGTCCATGCAATGCAGGCGATGGGTAAGGAAAGCAAAAAAAGATTGAGCACCTGGTCTGTTGGAAGCATATAAAATATTTGCTCTAAAGTAAATAAAAAAAGGATGTGCAGGCGAAGAGATTTTTAATACCAATTATATCCATAAATGGTCCCCGTTCTTACCAGCACGCTGGGCAATCGCTTATCTGTCGTTATAAATATTAGATGGTATAACAGGCAAATACTTTATTCCCTTTATTCAAATGCAGAAAGCGTTGCCGTAAAAACACCCCGCTCTCTTTTTTTGGTAATGGTCTTCCAGTTGCCATTGTAGCGTATGAGGGATGGCACAGTAAGATTTCCAAACCTTGTCATCTGCACTTCCATTTGCACTTTAAAATCATAAACAGCCGCATCATAGCTCAGTGAATATGTTCTGGCTACTACGTCAAAAGTTTTATCATTAAACCAGGTGGTCATTTCATCTACAACCACGCCATCTGTTTTACCAGGCTTTACGGTTTGTTTAAAAACATAGCAGGATGTGTTGTTATACATTTCCATATCTATACTCATGTCGTAACTATCAGCCATATCATCATCGTAGATGGCTGTTTTATTGCTCATAAAAGGCAGGCCATGTATTTTTTTACCAGGATTAAAAAATAGCATTTTCAATTGTTCCTTGTGCTTTTCTATTCCAGATTTGCCTGTAGTAGAAAATTCTCTGCCTGCTACAATATTATCTTCATTGCACACCTGGCCGCTGGTAAAAAATAAGGAAGCATACATTTGTGCGGTGTAATAATTATACTGTTTATCACCCGTATAAAAATCGCCTGTGGCCGTTTCTTGCAGCACCTTCATGCTGCGGCAGTTGTTGCTGCGCACCTGTTTTGTTTTGCTGAAAAGCGAAGCGTTCATTCCTCCCTTTTTATTAAGCAAACGGATATCGTTTAATGACGTGTAACCAATAATGCGCAGGTTGAGGAACGCTTTATAATAGCTGCTGTCGTTTTTTATTTTATTAATAAAACCGGGTACATTCAGGTTTCTGTCTATCACAACATCGCTGAGAGTGATGATTTTTTTTCCTGCAAAAACAGTATCCTCCTGTGCAATGCTATGCATACTGATGAGAATAAAAAAAACAGGGAGCAAAATATTTTTCATTGCTGCAAAGTAATTGCAAAAAAATTATAATGAAATGATAAAGACTATTTAGGAAACAGCATACGGTAATCAACGTTTACTTTTCCTTTACTTATATCATCCAGTTTGCGTTTCATTAAAGTACGCTTGAGTGGTTTTATATAATCTATAAATAATTTACCTTCTGTGTGGTCGTATTCGTGCAGGATAACTCTTGCCGTAACACCAATAAAAGTCTGGGAATGCTGCACAAAATTTTCATCCATAAATTCTAATGTCACCGTTTCCATACGAATGATATCTTCCCTTATCTTAGGAATGCTAAGGCAACCTTCATTGTAACTCCATTCATTGCCGCCCAGGGTTATTATATGGGCGTTTATAAATACCCCTTTATATCCAGGCTCATCAGGGTATTGGCCCTTTTCATTTGGCTCCTGGTTTTCAAAAATCTGTTCTGTATCTATTACAAAAAGGCGGATGTCTTTATTTATTTGCGGAGCTGCCAGGCCCACGCCATTGCTGTTGTAGAGGGTTTCCCACATATCAGCGACCAGTTTTTCCAGCCCCGGATAATGCGCATCAATAGCATGACTGATCTTTCTTAAAATGGGTGAACCGTATGCAACTATTGGTAAAATCATAATTATTTCTGAAATTTTATTAGCTCTATTCCTTTTATTTTTAATAAAAGAGTATCGGCAGTAATTAATGGAAGTTGCATAAACTGCGCTGTAGCAGCAATGAGCGCATCTGGCAATTTACATTTGTAATTTAGGCGAATTTGTATTGCGAGGTCGCATATTGCAGGGGAAGAATGAATAATTTGTTTTGATTTAAAAAAATCTTTTGCTAATATTCTTTGAATTTTGGAATAGCCATTTAACAATCTTTTGATATACGTAATTGCAGAAATATTTAATTCCTCCTTCTTTATAATCTTACCCGCAGTTGGATTCCCTTCAAAAAAATAAACGAAAATATTGGTGTCAAGTATATAATTATTCATCTATTCATCCCTCAATTTTCTTTGATAAGCTACTCCATCGCCAAATATCTTAAGTTTCCCAAATAATTTTTCAAACCATTCATCTTTTGTCAATGGCTTTTTAGCTTTTGGTTTTTGCAGAGTCTTTTTAGTTTTCTGTTTTTCCATGCATCAAAATTAAATAATTTTTACTAAATACGCTCCATATACTCCTGCAGCATAATGGTGGCAGCTATTTCATCTACCAACTTTTTATCCCTGCGGTCTTTTTTTTTCAGGCCCATTTGCAGCATGGCATCTTTGGCCATTTTGGAAGTATACCTTTCATCTACCGTTTTAAGAGGCATTAGGGGAAATTCTTTTTTTATTCTTTTAATAGCGGCTTCTGCCAGTGGGGTACCATGCGTATCAGATTCGTCCCAGTTTTTTGGCAGGCCAAT
>JBKJSJ010000163.1:0-2515 GCA_046595965.1 Ferruginibacter sp. | reverse complement strand
TGAAACGTTGCTGCTGCAAGTCGATGTAACTTTGTAAGTATTCGATTTCGCTTTGCAATATCACTTTTTCTTCATCCGTTTCATACAACATATATTGCATAAGAGATGAAAATTTATGAACAGTAGGTTCCAGTTCATCACTTTTAAGACGAACCATTGCTACTATATTGTTCATAATATTAAATAAAAAGTGTGGGCTAATTTGAGAACGCAAAAAGGAAAGCTCTGTTTTTAAGTTTTCCTGTTTCCTTTCATTCGTTTCTTTTTCCAACTGCATTCTGTCAGTAAAGGTTTTATAAGTTGCACTCACAAAAATGGTGAACAAAAAAGGAATAATATTATGAACAGAGGAGGACATAAAATTGAATGTGCGTCCAGTTACAAAAGGATTAAATAAAGCCCCGTGCAACAACATGATAATACAAAAACTGGCAATCAGCACCAGCGCATATTGCAAGTATTTTCTTTTGTAAGATAAACGTGGTATCAATACATATGCATTCAGATAAAACAAACCCATCCATAAAAAATTAGTAACTGTATTGATACTTCTATAAGGGTCAACAGAAGATGTTTCACCTTTTTCATCCCATGTATTAAACACATAAGGAAGCAAAAAGATCATAGTCCATACAATAATATGTATGAACAGAATTTGATTTTTCTTTATCTGCATAAAGCCTTTCAATTTTTTCAAAGATTTATAAAAACAATAAAATAATCGATGCTGCAATTCCAGCTGCAGTCATATAAACACCCCGGCTAAATAGCTTTGTACCCGGCTTAAACATCCAGAAGGCAGAGACAGACATAAACAATAATAAAATACCGAAGATGGTTGTAAAATAGTGAGCTAAAGTATGCCCTGGTTCCTGACTTCTCGTTTTATGCAATTCAGTAAATTTAAGTACCCAATTGTACCATTCCTTTGTAGTATAGGTAGCCATGCCAGTTGCATTATTATAATTGCCATCCTTAAAATAAATAATTGTTCCTTCTGTTTTTTCAACAACAAATTCCCTTAATCTTAGCGCCTCTTTTAGTTTATCTGGTGCTAAATTAACATCCAGCTTTTTTTGGGTTACAACGTCATGTTTTAGTAAATCGGTATCCCGATAAATTTGAAGGATACCACTTAAACTGTAAATAATAACCAGACCAACTATAAAGAAGCCAATATTATTATGAAGGAAACGCATGTAATAACGCATGTTTTTGACCGGCCTTTTTGTGTTGCTTAATTTTTGTTCCATGATCGTATTTGATTGGGTTTAGTGCTAAATAGATTTGATTTAAAATATTTTTAGTTACAACCGGATAGAATTTTTATCAATTTATTTTAACTCTTTGTTGCTCATCAGTTGGTAACGTACTTGCAGATTTAGATTTTATGGATGCTCCAAACCTATATACAAATGCCATATTAAAAACCCTCGTGTCCCTGGTGATTTTAAGAGAAGATTGCACATCCTGAAAGTTCTGAATTTCTTTTGGGTTTTGGGTATAAAAAATATCTCTTATATTAAACTTGATGCTTGCTTTATTATTTAATAGTTGTTTTGCAATACCGGCTGATACTTGTCCTGCTGGTAATATGATGGCTTGCCCTTCGTTCCGGTTGCGGCTTGTATAGTTGCCCGATAATTCTGCCGACCAGCCATTTGCAAAGCTAAACTGGTTGTTTACATTCAATGAAAGTGTGAGTTGTTCTGCATTGAAAGGATAGCCGTTAATTGCTCCGGTATATTTGTTTTGATACAGGTTTGCAAAAAGCGTAGCACTGTACCATTTGCTAAATGGAATGGTGGCACTTTCTGTAATACCATAATTGTACCTTGTACCAATATTACCCACTTTCCTTATGATTACAGAGTCTTTGTGGATAAGGGCTTCACTAATCATATCATGCACAACGCTATAATTGATTGTAGTAGTTAAAAGATTTTTAAAGGAATGGCTCAACTCAATGTTTGTACTAAACTGTGGCTGCAAAAAGGGATTGCCTGTTAAATAAGTGTATTTATCAATAAAAATAATAAAGGGATTTAATGCCTGATAAGCAGGTCTGTCAATTCGGCGACCAAATGAAAGTGCAAACTGGTTATTGCCATTCATCTCATAATTAATAAAGCCTGTTGGGAAAAGACTGGTGTAATTGCGGCTGAAACTTGAATCTGGTTTTTGTAAAAGAAAAGATTGCAAAACCTTGTAATTAGTATTCTCAAGCCTTACGCCTGCCTGTACCATCCATTTACCAAATTTTTTATTGAGGTTAAGGTATGCTGCATTGATATTTTCTGAATAATTAAGAGCTTTGTTATTTGTTTTCACTAAGCTTGATTTAATACCCGTCTCTAATTTAATACCATCATTGAGGGGTTGAGCATAGTCAAGACGACCTGAATAAATATCAATTGCTAAATTAGGCCGTTTCTTTAAATAATTCGATGCTTGTAAGATTAGGTTTGGATTATATGAAAGACCTGTAATATTTAGATTGCCTGAAAAATCATAA
>JBKJSJ010000140.1:0-3890 GCA_046595965.1 Ferruginibacter sp. | reverse complement strand
CCGGCATCTACACCCGATTGCAGCGAAAAGCCTGCTGAGGCTTTGTGGGCAGGGTTTGTGGCAGCCTTGCAGCGGAAAGCGGGACCAATATTGACAGTAGCACTTAGCTTGTGTTCTTATAAAAAACCTAAAAGTTTTATTATAATTTTTGTTGTAAACGGGTTACCATTTCGGTTTTCCAGCTTTTGAAATCTCCCTCGATTATATGCAACCGGGCCTGTTTTACCAGCCATAAATAAAAAGCAAGGTTATGAATGCTGGCAATGGTAAGCCCAAGGTATTCTTTGCTTTTCATCAGGTGGCGCAGGTATGCTTTGCTGTAGTAATTGCTTACTTCGCAATCAATGCCATCATCGAGCACAGAAAAATCTTTCTCCCATTTTTTATTATCAATATTAATGATGCCTTTAGATGTGAAGAGCATAGCATTGCGGCCATTCCTTGTGGGCATTACACAATCAAACATATCTATCCCCATAGCAATGCACTCCAGGATATTCCATGGGGTGCCGACTCCCATGAGGTAGCGGGGCTTGTTTTGAGGAAGATGATCGCAGCAAAGCGCACAAATTTCATACATAGTTTCTATGGGCTCCCCCACACTGAGGCCGCCAATGGCATTGCCCGTAGCATTTTTAGTTGCAATATACTGGCAGGATTGTTTTCTTAAATCGTGATGCACGCCACCCTGTACAATAGGAAACAGGTTTTGCGTATAGCCGTACCTGTCAGGCGTTTCGGCAAATTGTTTTACACACCTGTCGAGCCAGCGGTGTGTAAGCTCCATAGAAGTTTTGGCATATTGATATTCGCTTCCTCCCGGCGGGCATTCATCAAAAGCCATGATGATATCGCCACCGATGATACGCTGTAGATCCATTACATTTTCTGGTGCAAACAAATGGCTGCTCCCATCTATATGCGATTTAAAAACGACTCCTTCTTCTTTTATTTTCCTGGTGCCGGCCATAGAAAATACCTGGTAGCCACCACTATCTGTAAGTATGGGTTTGTGCCAGCCATTGAACTGATGCAGGCCACCGGCAGCTTCCAGCACTTGCAAGCCCGGCCTAAGATACAAATGATAAGTATTGCCCAGAATAATTTGAGCCTGCACATCATTTACCAACTGTTGCTGGGTAACCGCTTTTACACTACCTACAGTGCCCACCGGCATAAATATGGGAGTTTCTATTTCGCCATGATCTGTTGTGATAATGCCTGCCCTTGCTTTACCGCTGCCGTTGGTTGCTGTTAATTGAAACTGTAGAGATGCCATTTAATTTGTTTGAAGGGGGGCAAAGATAAAATTTTAAAAGTGCCCAAAATTCAATCATTCGTTTGCATAGCAATTACGATGACTTATTTTTGTAGCTATGGATTTACCAAAACTTCTGTTGCAGCACTGGCAGTTGCTGCTTTTTATTTTATTATGTGTGGCTGCATTTATTCAACTGTTTTATTTTTTATTTTTTTTTAGCAGGCTGGCATTTTATTCTGTTAAACCAAAAAATATTTCTCAAACTCATGCAGTAAGTGTAATTGTATGTGCAAGGGACGAAGCTGCCAACCTTGCTCATAATTTACCGGGCGTATTAATACAGGATTATAAAACTACCCATGAAGTAATAGTGGTAAACGATAATTCTTTTGATGAAAGTAAATATGTACTGGAGCAACTAAAAAAAGAATATAAACAAATGCAGGTGGTGGAACTTACACAGGAAGCCAAACTGATTCCGGGAAAAAAATTTCCGTTAAGCATTGGAATAAAAACTGCCAAACATGAAATACTTCTTTTAACCGATGCTGATTGTGTGCCTGCAAGTGAACACTGGATAAGCAGTATGCAAAACACTTACGATGCAGATACAGAAATTGTGTTGGGTTATAGCCCTTATCATAAAAAGAAAGGATTGCTAAATAAAATGATACGCTGGGAAACATTTCACTCAGCACTGCAATACCTGAGCTATGCACTGGCCGGCATTCCTTATATGGGTGTGGGCAGGAATCTATCTTACAAAAAAGCCGTGTTCTTTCGCCACAAAGGATTTTCTGCACATAACCATTTGGCCGGTGGAGACGATGATCTTTTTATAAATGCGGCAGCCACTAAAAAAAATACTAAAATAAATATTGATGAAAGCAGTTTTACTTTAAGCAATCCTGCAGCAACCTGGCAGCAATGGAAAAGCCAGAAGAACAGGCACTATACCACATCTAAATTTTATAAACCGCTGCACAAATTTTTACTGGGCTTGTATGCTATTGGTCAATTTATTTTTTATCCTTTACTGATAGCAAGTATTATTTTTTATAACTGGAAACTGAGTTTAATTATTTTGGGTATTAAACTTTTGGTGCAATCTGTTGTGTATGCAAAAACAATGAATAAGCTGGGAGAAAAAGATTTGTTTTCTTTATTTTTATTTTTTGATTTGTGGATGTTTGTTTATTACGGGATGTTTGCACCGGCGCTGTTAAAGAAGGCGAAGAAAGAGTGGAAGTAAGACCCCCTCCAACTCCACTCCATAAGAAAGAGGGCTTTAAATTTTAAAAATGGAAATAGTAAAAAAATATTTTTCAGATTTTACTCCCAAGCAGGAGCAGCAACTGGCGGCATTAAAAGAATTGTACATTCACTGGAATGAAAAAATAAATGTAATCAGCCGAAAGGATATGGATAATTTTTACCTGCACCATGTGCTGCATTCTTTAGCTATAGCTACACAATTTAATTTTAAAAAAAATATGCAGGTGATGGATCTTGGTTGCGGGGGTGGGTTTCCGGGTGTACCGCTGGCTATTTTTTTTCCTGATACACAATTTCATTTGGTAGATAGCATCAACAAAAAACTAACCGTGATCAATGAAATATCAGCTGAAATTGGACTACAGAATATCAGTACACAGCATACCCGGGCAGAAGACATAAAAAACCGTCAGTTTGATGTCGTAGTATCCAGGGCTGTGGCACCGCTTAAAGATTTATGGAGATGGAGCAAACCGCTTATTAAAAAGAATAAAAATAAAGCAGCCGATGAACCCAATGGATTGATTTGCCTGAAAGGTGGTGATCTTAGCCAGGAAATATCTGAAAGTGGCTGTAAGCCCTATGTGTGGGAGCTGTTTAAACTGTTTCCGGAAAATCATTTTTTAGAAAAATGGATGCTTTATCAACCTCAACGCTAAAATTAAATTTATCTTTAGTGTAGCATTTTTACCAGTTAATAAAAACTTTGTGCTTATGAATATTTCCATTTCAATAGTAGAAGATAACCACGACATACGCAATGCGCTGGAACAGATCATAGAAATGACAAGTGGATTTGAACTCGTGTGCTCCTGCGAAAGTGGCGAAGACGCATTGCTAAATCTTCCTATCTTTTTACCCCAAATAGTATTAATGGATATTCACCTCGGTGGCATCAATGGCATAGAAGTAGTAAGACAACTAAAACAAAGTAATCCCGAAATGCTGTTTATGATGTGTACCGTTTATGAGGAGGATGAAAAAATATTTGAGGCCTTAAAAGCTGGTGCCAACGGCTACATCATAAAAAAAACTGCCCCATTAAAATTACTGGAAGCAATAAAAGAATTATATAATGGCGGGGCTCCTATGAGCAGCCAGATTGCAAGAAAAGTAGTATCTGCTTTTCAGAACAAACCATCCGTAGCGGCAGAAGGACTGGTAGAAATTTTAACTAAACGTGAACTGGAAATTTTGCAAATGCTGAGCAGTGGCCTTGTGTATAAAGAAATATCAGATAAATTAAATATCAGTTCAGAAACGGTGCGCAAGCATGTTTACAATGTTTATCATAAGCTTCATGTAAGTAACCGGGTAGAAGCAGTGAACAAATATTTTGGAAGGTGATTTAAGA
>JBKJSJ010000239.1:0-15890 GCA_046595965.1 Ferruginibacter sp. | reverse complement strand
TGTTGAAACGCTTGATGGTGGAAAACCAATTCGTGAAAGCCGTGATTTTGATATTCCCGTTGTAGGCAACCACTTTTTTTATTATGCAGGCTGGGCAGATAAATTAGAGTATGCTTTTCCAAACCGCAATGCAAAACCCTTGGGTGTTGCAGGGCAAATTATTCCCTGGAATTTTCCGCTGCTGATGGCCGCATGGAAAATCGCACCGGCATTAGCCACCGGAAATACCGTTGTGTTGAAACCTGCGGAAACCACGTCACTAACAGCTTTGCTGCTGGCAGAAATTATCCAGGAAGCAGATTTACCGCCGGGAGTTGTAAATATTATCACTGGTGCGGGTGCTACAGGAGCAGCCTTGGTAAATCATCCCGATGTAAATAAAATTGCATTCACAGGGTCAACAGATGTGGGAAAAATAATTCAAAAGGTTATTGCAGGTACGGGTAAAAAAGCTACACTTGAGCTGGGTGGTAAAGCAGCTAATATTATTTTTGATGATGCGCCATTAGACCAGGCTGTAGAGGGAGTTATCAATGGTATTTTTTTTAACCAGGGGCATGTATGCTGTGCCGGCAGCAGGTTGTATGTGCAGGAATCTGTTTATAAAGAAGTACTTAGAAAATTAAAAGATCGTTTAGATACATTGATTGTGGGAGATCCATTAGATAAGAACACTGACATAGGTGCCATTAATTCCAGGGAACAATTAAATGTGATTAATAAATATTTAAAGATTGGCGTAAGCGAAGGCGCAGAAATGTACCAGAGCAGCGGAGCCATTCCTTCAAAAGGGTTTTTCTGCAGGCCAACTATTTTTACCAATGTGGCACAAAGCAACCGCATAGCACAGGAAGAAATTTTTGGGCCCGTGCTCACCATTCAAACTTTTAGAACAGATGATGAAGTGATAGAGAAAGCAAATAATTCTCCTTATGGATTATCTGCAGGAGTATGGACAGATAAAGGTTCCAAGATTTTTAACCTCACAACAAAATTAAGAGCCGGCGTAGTTTGGGCAAACACATTTAATCAATTTGATCCCACCTCTCCATTTGGCGGTTATAAAGAAAGTGGATATGGGAGAGAGGGAGGATTGCATGGGTTATATGGTTATGTGAAACTTGTTTAAGGGGTAAATCGTTTAAAACGTTTAATGTTTAAATCGTTGAAGGTTTGTTTAGATTGAATGAAATAAAAATGTTTTAAGTTTCAAGATTTGAAATTCAAATATTTAAAAAATTTATCCTAAAAGAAAAAATTTATGTCAACAATTAAAAGCTTCGAAGATTTAGATGTTTGGAAAGCGAGCAGAGAACTTTGTAATAAAATAGGGAGCTTAATTGACAATGGAAATTTTAAAAATAATTTTAGATTGATAGGATAGATAGAAGGTTCATCAGGTTCAGTAATGGATAATATTGCTGAAGGTTTTGAAAGAGGAACCAGAACGGAGTTTATTCAGTTTCTGGGATATTCAAAATGTTCTTGCGGAGAGTTTAGAGCACAGCTTTATAGATCTTTAGATAGGAATTATTTAGCTAAGGAACAGTTTGAAGAATTATTTAGCCTGGCAGTAAGAATCAGTGCAATGTTGCAGAAATTTATCATGTATTTACAGAAAACTAGTATTCAGGGGGGAAGAAAAAAGATTTAAAAATTTCGGTTGTCTCGAAAATTTTATTTAAAAAATTGTCATCAATAAAAACGAATCTAACATTAAACGATTTAAACGTTAAACCATTAAACGGTTACAACCATGCCACGATTAGAAATACTGAAAACATATAAAATTTACATTGCTGGTAAGTTTCCACGTACAGAATCCGGACGATATTATGTGGCTGAAAATAATAAAGGGGAGAAACTTGCGAATGTATGTCTTAGCTCCCGGAAAGATTTTAGAGAGGCTGTAGTGGCTGCCAGGACTGCATTTGGCGATTGGGGCAGCAGGGCCGCCTTTAACCGTGGACAAATTTTGTACCGCATAGCAGAAATGCTGGAAGGAAGAAAAGCACAGTTTGTGGATGAACTGCAAAAGCAAGGAGCTATCAAAGCTGCTGCAGAAAATGAAGTGGAATTATCTATTGACCGCTTGATTCACTATGCCGGTTGGTGCGATAAATTTCAGCAGTTGTACAGTGCTGTTAATCCTGTGGCATCTTCTCATTTTAATTTTTCGGTGCCGGAGTCAACGGGTGTGGTATCCATCATTGCCCCGCAATCAAATTCATTATTGGGTTTGGTTTCTGTAATTGCTCCTGTTATTGCAGGCGGCAATACCTGCATTGTGTTGGGTTCATTTTTAAAACCCCTTTGCGTAGTTACTTTTGCTGAAGTACTTCATTCATCTGATGTGCCTGGTGGAGTAGTAAATATTCTCACGGGAAAACCCGATGAGTTGGTTCCTTACTTTGCAGATCACATGGATGTAAACGCCATTATTTATTGTGAAAAAAATGATGCACACAAAAAAATGATACAGGAAAAAGCAGCACTCAATATGAAACGGGTAGTGTTTTATGATGAAGTTGACTGGCCTTCAGAAAAAGCTCAATCACCTTATTTTATTATGGATACACAGGAAATAAAAACTACCTGGCACCCGATTGAAAATATTGACGGAGCAAAGGCGGGGTATTAAGAGGTCAATGGTCAATCGTTATTGGTAAGAGGTTTGTATGCTGAGGTTTGTTGTTTGTGGTGTAACTCCTATTCTTAATCTTAAATAAAAACAAAATAATAAACTTAATCAACCCGTACCTATATTAACCCGCAACTAATTTAAATAAATGTCATTTCATTTTTCCTCACACCTGGAGTATAGTTTACTAAAACCAACAGCAACTATTGAAGCTATAGAACAGCTTTGCAAAGAAGCAATAGAAAATGATTATGCAGCCGTTTGTGTGCCTCCACTATTTGTAAAAAAAGCAAAAGAACTCACGTCGGCAGGTAAAGTAAAAGTGGCCACCGTTGTTGGTTTTCCTTATGGCTACAGTGCCATTGAAGCAAAGCTTGCAGAAATAATCCTGGCCATAGTAGATGGTGCCGATGAACTGGATATGGTTATAAACATTACCGCATTAAAAAATAATGACTGGCAGTGGCTGGCCAGGGAAATCAATACCATCCTGCCCATTATCAGGAACAAAGGGAAAGTAATCAAATTAATTATTGATTGCAGTTTACTTACTAAAGAAGAAATAATAAAATGTTGCGATATCTACGGAGCATCTGGCGTAGATTATTTATCCTTATCTACGGGAATAGAAGCTTCTTATTTAGATGAAGAGTTGGTTAGGTTTGTGCGTAAACACCTGGCAGATGTAGTGGGCATTAAACTTAGTAGCCATTTTAAAAACAGGTTGGAGATAGTAACCCTTATAAACGCTGGAGCAGGCAGAATAGGCCTTTTTAGTTTAGTTAAATAATTGTTGTTATACAAATGGAATGGTTTTTGACCAATCGGCTCATTAAATTGCGGTATGAAAAAATATTTAATTTTTATTGTATTCATGATCTTAGTGGCAGGAGCCAGGGCGCAAACAATGCCTGCAGATACTGCATTATATGGAACGGTTACTGTAAATAAGGATGACCGGATAAATATCCTGGGCGAAAAAATGTATGAGTATAATGTAGCATTGGCTAAAGCAAACCGTTCTTCTAAAGGGTTTCGCCTGATGCTGCTTACTACCAACGATAGAAACCTGGCCATGCAATTGCGTACAAGATTATTGCAGCAATATCCAGAGCATAAAGTTTATATGGTTTTTCAATCTCCGTTTATAAAATTAAAAATGGGTAATTTTGAAGACAGGGATGAAGCTGAAAGTTTAAAAAAACAATTGCTGCAACAAAAAATAACTCCCGGCAATATTTATATTATTCCAGAAAAAATAGAACTAAAGCCAGAGAAAGAAGAAGAGCAGGATTAATTTTTATTCTGATTGGGTTACTTTTATTAAATAATCTAAACTTCTAAACCCATACCTTTTAAATAATCCAATCAATACAATCAGACCTTATATTTTTATAACAGGCAAAAAGAGTTTCAATTTTTGAAGCTCTTTTTTGTTTATTGATAACTAACTTCACGCTAATAAATAATGATCACATGCTGGATAAAATACAACAGTTGGCAAAAAAATATGCAGAAGAATTTATAGCAATCCGTCATCATATTCATGCGCATCCCGAGCTGAGCTACCAGGAGTTTGAGACTTCAAAATTTATTCAACAAAAACTTGCAAGCTGGAACATCCCCTTTTCTGTAATGGCAACTACTGGTGTAGTAGGAATAATAGAAGGAAAAAATCCTGCATCAAAAATTACCGCACTGCGGGCCGATATGGATGCACTGCCCATTACTGAAGAAAATGATGTGCCTTATAAATCTACCAACAACGGTGTGATGCATGCCTGCGGGCACGATGTACACAGCACCTGCCTGCTGGGAGCCGCAAAAATTTTAAACGAAACAAAAGAAGATTGGGAAGGCACAGTAAAACTGATCTTTCAACCCGGTGAAGAAAAGAATCCGGGTGGTGCAAGTTATATGATTAAAGAAGGTGTACTGCAAAATCCGGCACCCCAAAAAATATTTGCACTGCATGTACACCCCGGAATGGAAGTAGGAAAATTTAGTTTTAGAGGAGGAATGGTCATGGCCAGTGCAGATGAAATTTATATCAGCATTAAGGCAAAGGGCGGGCATGCAGCAGCGCCACAGTTTACTGCTGATACGATTTTAATAGCCTCGCATTTAATCATCAGCCTGCAGCAGATCATCAGCCGGAATAATAATCCCTTTAATCCTTCAGTGTTATCCATTACTTCTTTCCAGGGCGGCAATGCTACCAATGTAATTCCATCGGAAGTAAAGCTTATGGGTACTTTTAGAGCTATGGATGAAGAATGGCGGTTTAAGGCACATGAGCTTATCATAAAACAAACAAAAGAATTAGTGGCAGCCATGGGAGCAGAAGCATCCATTCATATTGATGTGGGCTACCCATTTGTATTAAATGATGAAACCTTGTGTGCGAAGGCCAGGCAAAATGCAGAAGTTTTTGCAGGGTTAGAAAATGTTTCGGAAACCGAGCTTCGCATGGGTGCCGAAGATTTTGCTTATTACTCTCATAAAATTCCGGCCTGTTTTTTCAGGTTGGGCGCAGGCAACCTGGCAAAGGGAATTACGAGCGGGGTACACACACCCAGCTTTAATATAGATGAAAGAGCCATAGAAAAAGGAATGGGGATGATGGCGTGGATGGCGGTGGCGCCCTGAAGAGTAATTACTCCGCTGTCCAACCAACCGCATGATAATATTGTCGGAGGATCTTATAGAAAAAGATATGCTTCATGACTCAAAACGCTGAACTCAAAACTCTTGCTATCCGCTCATAAATTTTTTAATTACCACATATCCAATTACAGCAAGCAGCAGTAATAATATTACGGTATAATAGATCCATGAATCCTGCATTACCGTTCCTTTGTTTCTTTTCTTTTTATTTTTATCTAATTGTTTCTTAAGCCCGGCATTTAACTGCGATACGGTAAGCGATAAATTATCTGTATTCTTCATCTGCTGCAATCCATCCATTGCATCGCTCATAAATGCATCATCATTAAGCTGCATCTCCAGGTCGTGCTGCTCCGTTGGGGTAAGCGACCGGTTAAGGTATTGCAGCAGTTTATCCTGTTCAATATCTTTATTAAGATTGGATAATATGTTTTTAAAATCTTTATTCATTGGGTTGCATTCTTTGCATCTGTAGTTTAAGATTTCTTTTGCCGTTTTGTATATAGCTTTTTACCTGCATGGTACTAAAACCCGTACTGCCCGCTATTTGCTGGTAAGTTTGTTTCTGCAGGTAAAACAAACTTACACAAACCTTTTGCTCCTCATTCAGTAATTGCAGCGCCTGCTCCATCGTACTCAGGTGATATTCTTTTTCTATGGCAGCGCTGTTGCCAGGTTCATCTGCTGCAGCAAGTACCTGCTCATTTATTTCCACATTATATTTTCCTTTATCTCTCAGCCTCATCAGGCAATGGTTTTTAGCTACCATATACAACCAGCTTTTAAAATATTCTACTTTATATTTTGGCAGGTCGTTAATTACTTTTAAAAATACCTGCTGCACACTGTCTTTAGCATCTTCTTCATTTTTGAGGTACTTCATGCACACACCTAGCAGCAGCATGGTATAGCGCTGCAGTAATATGCCCAGCCACTCATTATCATTTTCATTATAATAACGCTGCAGTATTTCAGAGTCGCCGATATCGTTGTAGTGCCGTTGGTTCAAAATATAAAAGGGTCATTGTTTTACTCTGATGTAAACTTAACTTAATTTCCATAATTTACAGCGTTTGAAAAAATACTTTTTATGCAGTATGCAGTTTGTATAGTTCCGGTGGCGCATGTACGCTTATTGCCCGATCACCGGGCAGAAATGGTAAACCAGTTGCTCTTTGGTGAATCTATAAATGTGCATGCATTGGATAAAGATGGATGGATGCAGGCGGAGAGTTGCAGCGACGGATACAAAGGCTTCTGCAGGAGCAACCAGTTTTTATTATTGGAGCAGCGCTTAACAGAATCTAATGAATATACCGGCGATTGGGTAGAAGAAATAAGTTTGAATAAGCAAATGCTGATGATTCCTTTTGGCAGCAATCTTTCTATTCTTAAAAATAATATTACCCAATGCAGTATAGAATTTAGTGGAAATATTTACAATGCTTCCCTTGCTGCTGCTGATAAAAAAAACATTATAGAAATAACTTCTATCTTTTTAAATACGGCTTATTTATGGGGAGGCAAATCTGTTTTTGGTATAGACTGCAGTGGCTTTGTGCAAACCGTTTTTAAAATGCTGAATATGGTGCTGCCCCGTGATGCCAATACACAGGCAGGTAGGGGAGAGTCCATCGGGTTTTTGCAGGAAGTTACTTGCGGCGATCTTGCTTTTTTTGATGATGAAGAAGGGAAAATAATTCATGTGGGTATTTTACTAAACGATCAACAGATTATTCATGCATCTGGAAATGTGCGCATAGATGCCATAGATAATGAAGGAATCATAAACAGTACTACTCATAAACGCACCCATAGCCTGCGCTTAATAAAAAGAATTATTTAAGCTTGCCTGCATCATTACCGGGAGCAGGTATATTTTCAGCATGCGTTTGTAACACGGGGTTTGCTGCAGGCACAGGTTTTTTAGTATCAAAAAAAAGCATCTTTACAGCAACCAGCAACATTACCACAGCAAAAATTTTTTTTACATTTTCCTGCGATAAACTAAGCGCTATTTTGCTGCCAAAATAACTGCCGAAAATAAAAGCCACCGAAATAATAGCTACTACTTTTATATCAATGTAACCCTGTTTGTAAAACTGAAAAGCACCCAGTATTCCAATGGGCAGTAACAATATTCCCAACGAAGTTCCCTGTGCCATTTTTTGAGAAAAACCCAGAAAAAAAACCAGGCAGGGCACAATAATAATTCCCCCACCTACACCCACCAGCCCGCTGAGCATACCTGCTGCAAGCCCTACCAACAGCAGGATAATAATTATCTGTGTATCCATCTTAATTTTATTTTGTGGTATCATTATTTGGAAAACGTTGGTTGTACCTTTCTATGGAATCTTTAATAATGGAATAGGCAGTTGCCTTATCCTGGAAATCATCAATAGCTACTTTTTTATTTTCAAGTACTTTGTATTGCTCAAAATAATTTTTAAGTACTGCAAAAAAATGCACCGGCAGTGCGTTGATGTCGGTGATATGATTTACTGTAGGATCCTTGCTGGCAATGGCAATTATCTTGTCGTCTTTTTCGCCATTATCTATCATTTGCATATTGCCTATTACGGTGGCATCTACCAGGCAGAGTGGTTGAATACTTTCGCTGCAGATGACCAGAATATCTAATGGGTCGCCATCTTCGCCAAGTGTACGTGGAATAAAACCATAATTAACCGGGTAGTGAAACGAAGAATAAATAACCCTGTCTAACCTGAGCAGGCCGGTGGTTTTATCTATTTCATATTTGGCACGGCTGCCCTGCGAAATTTCTATCAATGCGTTTACATGGGCAGGTGCTTTATCGCCGTAATGTGCGCCGTGCCAGGGGTGAAGTACATACATAAAAAAAGTTTTAATAATTTATTAATTTAAAACCCAGTGCTGCAGAAGCTATGCCGGCTACTACACTTATAATGATATAAATAATTGCAAGATTATATTTGCCCGCCTGCAGTAATTGTATATTTTCTAAACTAAATGCAGAAAAAGTTGTAAAGCCACCACAGATACCAGTGGCTAAAAACAATTTTGCACTTTCGGAAAAACTATTTTCTTTAAGGCTGTATGCCATAATAATTCCTATTAAAAAACTTCCTGCAACGTTAATAAGTAAAGTAGTGGTGGGAAATGGCTGCGGTTTTAATAACAGGTACATTCCATACCTAAGTACGGCTCCTATGCCTCCACCTGCTGCTACAAATAATAAATTTTTAATCATATAAATTTTTGCCATTTTAGCCTAAACTTCTAAACGCTAAACCCAAAACATTTAATCAACCGGAAGATTACCCGAATAAGTGTATTTAAAATCTACATTCCAGTTTTTGTTTATTCGCACCAGTTTTATATCCATGGGCTTATTCATGTAAGAATTGCTGTAGTTTATCAGCGTAGTGCTGTCATCAGTATCCACGTATTTATTAATGGTATAAGATGCTTCTTTGTAATTTCTTTTTTTAGCTTCTGGCAATTTGCTAAAAAACTGTTTATAAGATTCAAACAATTGCAGGTTCTGTGTGTCTTTAAGCAAGAGGGTTTCAGCCTTTTTAAAATCACCATCCAGGCTTGCTCTTATAAATTCACGGCCCGTGTCTAAAGCTGTGGCAGGCAATTTTTTTTCTTTGGTGCTACAGGCGGCTATCAGCAGCGTAAACAATACGATTGAAATATATTTTTTCATTCAATAAATTCTTAGGCATTAAAGTTAAACATCTTTCGTTATGCAGGTACAAAAAAAGCACCCGCTGAGTGGTGCTTTTTTTACATAGTTTAAGTTTTGCAACTATTTCTGTAATTCTTTTATTTTAATGCCGGCAGAGTCCAGTGCTTTCATGCCTTCCATCATTTTTTCTTTGAGCGAATCATTGTCCAGTTTTTTTAACTCATCCAGCACATTGCCAATACTGTCAGAAACATTTACACCCTGTTCTTTCATTTTATCCATTCCCATGCTCATCATAGAATTTTTATCAAATGCCACTTTCCAGGAGCCGCCTTCTTTTTTCAGCGAATAGTTCAGCGTTTCGCCGCTGGTTATTTCTTTTACCGGCACGGTAGCTTTGTCTCCTTCTATTTTTGCTTCGCCAAACTCCATCTTGGTAAGGTCAAATTTGTCGGTTTCTTTAGCGTCTGTTTTCATAGCCATTTCCATCATATCCAGCAGCGTTTTGCTTTCGGCTGTAGCCAGGTTTCGGGCAGATGCCATATCTTTTTTAGAAAGGGCCGCAAAGAATTCAGACAATACTGTTTTAGGATCGCCACCACCGGATTTGCATCCGGCAAATATCATAATCATTGCTGCAATGGCAGCTAACAAAATTTTTTTCATGGTCATAGTTTTTAATTGTGCTGTCAAAAATAATTGCTTTAATTAATATTCCTGCTTTTTATTTATATACCATTTCGGCTTTTACTTTGCATAATGGGTGCAGAAAAATATCATCTACACCCATAAACTCAAAGCCATTGATATTACTTGTGGGGAAATGGATCAATTGAGTACTTGCTTTTGTAAATGATTTGGAAATAAATTCTGCACAGTACATGCGGTTGTCTGTAGCCAAATCAAAATCCATGTCAAACTTTATTTGCTGTTTATAAAAATCCTTTACAGTTTTCATTAAATTTATCAGTGTACTATCTGGCAATTGAAACCGGAATATACCAATGCCTTTATTACTGTATGGCTCTGCAAAAATCACCCAGGCATCTCTTTTCAGTTTTTCATCCGGGTTCCATTCTCCACCAATGGCATGATAAATAAAAAGAGAATCATTTTCTATGCTTGCTATACCACAATGAGAATAAACCTGGTTTCGGCGGTTCAGTTTTCTCAGGCTCTGGCTGGTAAAGTCATTACCGGTGCGGGTGACCACGTCTCCTGATTTAATATTTTTTTTGAGCAAAGCAATATTGATAAATGCACGCTGTATTATTTTTTCTTTGTCGGCAGAATCCTGGTGGGTAAGTATTAGTTTTTTTAATGGAGGCTTACTTTGGCAGGAAACTATTAATGAAAAAAAAATACTCCAAAAAAAAATAAGGCGGCCATGCGGCCACCTTATTTTTTTGTATTTGAATGATTTCATTTTTTATAAATACTATTTTCTTCCAGATTCACTGGTACGGTCCACATCGTCTTTGTTGTAAGCCCTGATGATAGATTTTACCAGCTTATGCCTTACCACATCTTCTTCATCCAGTTCTACATGAGCAATACCCTCAATGTTTTTAAGAATGCGGGTGGCTTTAAACAAACCGCTCTGTTGGTTTTTGGGCAAATCTATTTGTGTAGGATCGCCGGTGATGATGGCTTTGGCATTTGGTCCTATACGGGTAAGAAACATTTTAATCTGCAGGTCATTTGTATTCTGTGCTTCATCCAGAATGATGAATGCGTTGTCTAACGTACGGCCACGCATATACGCCAGCGGCGCAATTTCAATGGTTCTGGTACTCATAAAATAAGCCAGTTTATCTGCAGGAATCATATCGTCCAGGGCATCGTATAACGGACGCAGGTAGGGATCAATTTTTTCCTTTAAATCGCCTGGTAAAAAACCGAGGCTTTCACCCGCTTCTACTGCTGGCCTGGTGAGAATAATTTTTTTAACCAATTTGTTTTTTAATGCTCTTACTGCCAAAGCCACGGCAGTGTAGGTTTTGCCGGTACCCGCAGGGCCAATGGCAAACAAAATATCGTTTTTATCGCAGGCCTGCACCATCAACTTTTGGTTTTGTGTGCGGGCTCTTACCGTTTTTCCGTTGGGCCCAAATACCAGTACATCATTGGTATTGCGTTCCAGGAAATTGTCAACAACTTTTTCATCATCGCCACCCAGAATCTGTTCAAAATAATTTTCGCTCATGTGCCCGTTTCGCTGCAGGTACTGAACAAGGAGATCAATTTTTTCTTTTGCTTCTTCAATCTGTTCCGGGGCTCCGCTTAATTTTATCTGCGTGCCACGGCTTAAAATTTTTAACAAGGGAAATTTCTTTTTCAAGATGTTGAGTTTACCGTTATTTACTCCGAAGAACTCGATAGGATTTACGGTTTCAAGATTGATGATAGTGTCTGTCAATGCTTTTCAAGTTTTAAATACTTTTTCTGATGGGCAGAAAAAGCAGGTTGGGTAAAAAAAATTTGTTTCAAAAGCAATTATGAATTCATTCATATCAAATTTATATTTCTATAAATTCAAACACTAATTTACTTATTAACATAATAAAAATGTTAGTGGAAAAGTTAAATGATATTTTTAAAATAATTATTAACACCGGGGCAATAGAAAGGGTTGTTTCGAAAAAAAATAAAAAATTAAAATCTCGCCAGCAATTTTAAATTAATAAGCCTTGGTGTAAGCCTGTTGGGTATAGCATAAGTGCTGTTAGAAAAATCTTTTATCAGTTGATAAGAAATGGTATTGGGTCTGTCTATCAGATTAAACACTTCCAGGCTTGCCCAAATATTTTCAAAACTTTTAAAAGGATTATGACTTCTGCGTGCAGACTTTTGGGAGAGCAGTAAGGCACTGAAACCAATATCTATCCTGATGTAGGGATCTATTATTAAACCATTTCTATAACGCACACTGTTGGGAATATTGAAGGACATATTGCTGCCGTAGAGCATGTTTAAATGCACTTTAAAATTTTTGTTGGTGGCCAGGTAATCTTCCATAAATAATCCAACCGTTATCAACCGGTCTGAAGGGCGACGTAGCCAATCTACTCCGGTTTGTAAACTATCTGCTATCACTTTATCTGCAGACTGCGGCGTAATAATTTCGCCTGCGGCATTTTTATATTGGTAATAAAAATCATTATTTAAATTTTCTTTGGTACGCATCAGGCCAACGCTTATCCAGCTTTGCGCATCTTCTACCAGTTCTCCAAACAAACGCAGTTCCAGGCCGGTGGCATAAGCTTTGGCATTGTTGGCACCCAGGTAACGGATCTTTACATTGTCTATATCGTAAGGCACTACATCTGTCATGTTCTTGTAATAGGCTTCAGTAGTTAATCTAAAAGGGCGGTTGCCGGGGCCTACAAAATTATAATCCATGCCAGCTACAAACTGTGTACTTTTTTGTGCTTTAATACTGCTGTTTATTGTGCCATCCTGTTTTCTTAACTCCCGGTAAAAAGGAGGTTGCTGGTATAATCCTGCGGCTACTTTAAATATCACATCTTTTTTCCAGCGGGGTTTCCAACTGGCCTGCGCACGGGGGCTTATTAAAAATTCTTTGTTCAGGCTGTTGTAGTTGTAGCGTATGCCCAACTGCAAACTCACATCATTTTTTGTTTTGGATAAATGAATATTATCCTGCACATAGCCGCTGTATTTTTGAATGTGCAGGTTGGCGGTGCTGTTAAATGAATTATATAAACTAAGTGCCGATGAATTATTGGGCAATGAATAACCTGCAGAATCCTGGTACTCCCACTGGCGCAGTTTATCTTTTATATTGGTTTGTTCTATAGTATTGCCCCATTGAAAAAAATGTTTACCCTGCAATAAACTTCCTTTGTGGCTTGCATTCCAAACTTCAATATTCAATTCGTTTCTTGCATAGTTCTGGTAGAGACCTGCACCTAGCGGATTTACAATTTGCCCAAAACTGCTGCTGCTGTTGTCAAAATCCCTGTCGCCAAAAATATAGGCACCTGCAATATCAAAGTTTTCTTTTTCATCATCACTAAAACGGCTGAGCATCCATTTTAATTTTAATTTTTTTGCAGGACTATACAATATGCTTGCGCCCACCATGCTGGTATTGTAGCGGTCTTTTTCCTGTCCTTCAAAGAAAATATCCAGGCCAAGATTAGAAGTAAAAAGCGGGGAAAAAACCGAAGTGGTTTTTTTTACAGATTCAGGAAAAAAAGTAAAACGTGAAGCAGATAAAATACCCAGCAGTTCCAGTTGCCATTTTTTATTTATCCCGTAAGTAATGTAAGCCTGCACATCGTTAGCCGAGGGAATATAGGCACCCTGGGTGGGCTGGTTGCTTAAAAGATTGCGGTTGTTTTTATTTCTTACCCCAACGAGATAAGTAACTGCGCCGTTTTTTGCGCTGCCTTCTGCATGCAGACCTTGCTCCAGTAAACTTACATAAGCACTGCCTCCAAAGCCGGTTGGTTTTTTATATTGAATATCGAGCACACTGCTCATTTTATCGCCGTACTTAGCCTGGAAACCGCCTGTATAAAAACTTACATTTTTTGCCAGCTCTGGATTTATAAGGCTCAATCCTTCCTGCTGGCCACTGCTAACAAGGTAGGGTCTGTATATTTCAAAGTCGTTGATGTAAACAAGATTTTCATCATAATTTCCGCCACGTACATTGTACTGCGATGTTAATTCGTTGTTGCTGCCTACCAGTGTTTTTATCAGTGCTTCCACACCACCGGTAGTACTGGGCAGGGTGATAGCATTTTTGGGATTTATTTTTACCAGGCTGTTTTCATCTCTTTCTTTTTCATCGGTCACTACTATTTCATCCAATGTTTTTCCTTCCTTCTTCATTCTAATAACAATGGTTTCTGTTTCGCCGGGGCTGAGGTAAAAGTTTTTTTGTTCGGATATAAATCCTGTATGACTAAATGTAAGTGCCAATGGTTTTTCTGCCGCTACTTTTAAAATAAAAGTGCCGCTGTCGGTTGTAACAATTCCGGCAGTTTTGCCCAACACTATGATCGATATTCCAGCAATAGGATTTTCGTTTTCATCCAATACAAGGCCACTGATGGAAGCGGTTTTATTTTGAGCGGTAGCTGTAAGGGTAATAAGACTTAAAAGTAAAGCAGCAAATATTCTCATAGAATGAAGATAGCTTTTTTTATCATTTACTAAACAGGCACGCAAAGGTTTGGGCAAATTAATGAAACAGCGAAACCAGCAGCGAAGCGGCTTATTGCAACAAAATGCACCTGCAGCGATCAAATGCTGCATTATTTAAATAAGAGTTTATTTATCTTATCTAATAAATCATTTAAATCAAATGGTTTGGAAATAAAATCATGGGCGCCTGCCTGCAGGCAGCTCATTTTTGCATCGCTATGGGCACTCATCATCATTACAGGAATATGTGCTGAAGATGCGGTGTTTTTAATTTCCCTGCAAATGTCTATACTGTTTATGCCCGATAAAAGCATATCCATACATACCAGGTCAAAAATATTATCCTTAATGATGGCTGCTATGCCAACTGCATTATTTAAAATAGTAACTGCATACCCATTTTTAGTAAGAATCATTTGCAATATATTTCCTATATCGGGGTCATCTTCTATTACTAAAATATTTTTCATCATTTGTTCTTAGTTTTTGCTGCAGGATGATTTATTATTTTGTAAACAGGAAGTAAAAAAGTAAATGTAGCGCCTTTGCCTTTTTCGCTGTCTATTAATATGGAGCCGTTGTGTCGTTCTATAATAGCTCTTACAATAAACAATCCAATACCAAAACCTGCGTACGTTTGTTCTACTGCTCCTTCTACCCGGTAAAAGCGTTCAAAAATTTTCTCCTGGTCTTTTTTATCAATTCCAATTCCATTGTCTTTAATGCTTACCGCTACCTGGTTATTTTGTTCTTTATAAATTTTTATTTCAATTTTATTTTCTTCGGAAGAATATTTAATGGCGTTGGTTACGAGGTTTATGATTACCTGCTCCAGGCGATTTTTATCGCCAAAAACAATGCAGTTAAATCCGGTCAATATTTCAATAGGATGTGTTGTATTACTGTGCCTGATATCTTCTACTGCTTCATTAACCAGGTCGGTTATATTTATTTCTTCATTTTGCAGATCCAGCCTTTCTGCTTCAATGCGTGATAAATCGAGCATTTCTGTAATGAGCCTGGTTATCCGGGTTACTAATTTATTTATACGAACCAGCGAAGAATTTATTTGAGCCGGCAATGCTGTTTGATGCTCTCCTTCCAGCATCATCAATAATACCTGTACATATCCTTTAATGGAGGTAACGGGTGTTTTTAGTTCGTGGCTTACAATTTTTGTAAAATCTACCCTTCGCTGTTCTTCTTCTTTTATATGATGAATATCAGTGAATGCACCCACCCATTTTGTTATTTTATTTTCATTGTCATACAGAGGTTCTCCTACAACTGCATGCCATATATAAACACCCGTTTTAGATTTTAACCGCACTTCGGTTTTATAAAGATCGCCTGAAGTTAAACTGTGCAACCATGCTTTATTTATATTTTTTATATCCTCAGGGTGTACAATGGCTTCCCATTCTTTTAAGCCTCCGGGTTTTACTCCTGTAAATTCTTCCCATCGTTTAGAATTAAATTCCGATTGTCCTTTTTCATCTGTAACCCACACTAACTGGGGCAGTGCTTCTGCCAGTGAGCGAAACCTTTCTTCACTTTCCTTTAATTCTTCTTCTATTTTTCGCTGATCAGATATATCTGTGTTGGTGCCAAACCATTGTACAATGTCGCCGGCATTATTTCTTATAGGTAAAGCACGGGATAAAAACCATCTGAATTCACCCTCTTTACTTCTTAGTAAAAATGTATCTTCCCAATCTGTACCTG
>JBKJSJ010000170.1:0-13165 GCA_046595965.1 Ferruginibacter sp. | reverse complement strand
AGCGGTTTCGATCTCTGCGATCCTAAAACATCTGTAAGCATGACCATCAATGGGCCGGCACCCATGCTGCTGGCATTTTTTATGAATGCCGCCATAGACCAGCAATGCGAAAAATATATCGTTACAAATAGTTTGCAGAAAGAAGTAAACAAAATTATTGAAAGCAAATTCGATATCGAGCAACTTCCAAAATACATTGGTGTACACGGTAAACCAATTCATCATACACAACTTCCAAAATCAAATTTAAAAATTATTGAGAAAACAGTTGAGCCTTCGCAGAACCCCCTCTTGGGGGGCAGTGGGGGCTTGCCGCAAGGTAATGATGGATTGGGTTTACGTCTCCTTGGCCTTAGCGGAAAAGATGTATTGCCTGCAGATGTGTATGAAAAAATAAAAGCAAAAGCATTGAGCAATGTAAGAGGCACCGTGCAGGCGGATATTTTAAAAGAAGACCAGGCACAGAATACCTGCATTTTTTCTACCGAGTTTGCACTAAAATTAATGGGCGATGTGCAGCAATATTTTATTGATAACAAAGTGCAGAATTTTTACAGCGTAAGTATCAGCGGCTATCATATTGCAGAAGCGGGAGCCAACCCTATAACACAGTTGGCTTTTACTTTATCAAACGGATTTACATACATAGAATATTACCTCAGCCGTGGAATGAATATTGATGATTTTGCACCCAATCTTTCTTTTTTCTTTAGCAATGGAATGGATCCGGAGTACAGTGTGATAGGCCGTGTGGCCCGCCGCATCTGGGCCAAAGCCATGAAGTATAAATACAAAGCCAACGACCGCAGCCAGAAATTAAAATACCATATTCAAACGAGTGGGCGCAGCCTGCATGCACAGGAAATAGATTTTAATGATATCCGTACTACCCTGCAGGCATTGTATGCCATTTACGATAACTGCAATTCTCTGCACACAAATGCCTACGACGAAGCCATCACTACACCCACCGAAGAAAGTGTGCGCAGGGCCATGGCTATTCAGCTTATCATCAACAGGGAACTGGGTACTGCCAAAAACGAAAACCCCAACCAGGGCTCTTTTTTAATTGAAGAAATGACGGATCTTGTAGAGCAGGCTGTACTCACAGAATTTAACCGCATCACAGACAGGGGAGGTGTACTCGGTGCTATGGAACGCATGTACCAGCGCAATAAAATACAGGAAGAAAGTTTGTATTACGAAACCCTTAAACACACCGGCGAATATCCCATAGTTGGCGTAAATACTTTTCTCAGTAGTAATGGCTCACCCACTATTTTACCTACAGAAGTTATCCGCAGCACTACGGAAGAAAAAGAATTTCAGATAACAACACTGGAGGCATTTAAAAAGCGCCATGCAGCGCAATCTGCAGCTATGCTTAACCGTTTGCAGCAGGTAGCCATAAACAACGGTAATCTTTTTGAAGAACTGATGGAAACGGTAAAATTCTGTTCGCTTGGGCAAATTACAAATGCATTGTATAGTGTGGGTGGGCAGTACAGGAGAAATATGTAGAAGAATTTCAACAGGAAGACTATTAAAGGAAAAATATCGCACATTAATTTTTCATTATATAGTATAAAAAAAATAAATTTTATATCACAGAACTGGCAGAATTCCTGCCAGTTTAATTCTTGGTACGGTTTTACTGCTATATAGTTTCTCATTAAAACTATTATTATGGCAAAAAATTCCTCCTCTTCGTCAGATCAAAAAGATATCAGAACCTTATATATTGATGAGCGCACACAAAGGAAAATCCATGAACACCTGAACAATGAAGATGATATTATTACCGAACAGGATATTGCTAATGTAACCACTGGTGTGGTTATGGAAAATGAAATTATTAATTTAGTGAATGCTGTAGATGAAATCGAAGATGGCGAAGAAGAAAACAGCGATAAATATTTAGAAGAAAAAAGAATAAAAAATAATGAAGATACAGATATAGATACTCCCTGGAATATTCTGGGAGCTTAAATATTTTTATATCGGGGTAGTGTGGTAAAGGGTTTCATTTTTAAATGAAACCCTTTACATTTTATTAAGTAAATACCTGCAATTATTTTACCTGTTCCAGGCTCATCAATTCAGTATATAATTTCTGGCTCTCATGTGTGAGCGCATCAAAATTAATGTTCAGTTGCGGCAGCAGGTCTATCATAGTATTTATGCGTCCTTCTGTTTGCATAAACTTATTTAGTACCACTACTTTTTTTTCCTGAAGTATGCAGTAACCACTTTGAAAAGTTCCTCTTTCGTACCGGATAATATAGCCACTGTCTTCGGCTATCTTTTCTATTTTGTCTAATGTGTGTTGTGTAAATTTCATACCCAAACCCCTAAAGGGACTTTTAAATTATTTATTACAGGTGCAACTTGCATTTTTAGGATGGGTTTAAAAAATAAGGTTTTCAACAATCGTTGATAAATAAAGTCATTACCTCCAACTCAGCATAAACCATCTGGTACTTTAGTCCTTCGTAAGCCCTTTTGGGATTTGGGATCCTGCTTCTTACTTATTCGTCATCCTCACCACCGGTACAATCATCTCCTCCAGGCTAATGCCTCCATGCTGAAATGTATTGCGGTAATAATTTACAAAATGATTGTAATTATTAGGATAGCATAAAAACAAATCTCCTTTGGCAAAAATAAAACTGGAGTTGATATTGGGAACCGGCAAGCCTGCTTCTCTCGGATCCCGGAAAGCCAGCACATCTTTGGGTTCATAGTTAAGATTTCTGCCATGCTTATATCTCAGGTTGGCAGTTGTTTGTTTATCACCAATTACTTTGGCCGGTGTTTTTACCCTGGTGGTGCCATGATCTGTGGCTATAATAAGATTTAATTTTTTATCTGCAATTCTTTTTAATGCGTGGTGCAGGGGGCTGTGTTCAAACCAGCTAAAGGTAATGCTCCTGTAACTGGTTTCATCGCCTGCCAATTCTTTAAGCACTTCCATTTCTGTGCGGGCATGGCTGAGCATATCTACAAAATTATATACGATCACATTAAAATCATTTTGCAGCATGTTATGAATATTGTCAACAAGTTTTTGTCCATCGCTATTGTTGGTAATTTTGGTGTAAGAATATTTAAGATCGCCCTTGCCCATCTTTTTTAACTGGGCTTTCAAAAATTCTTCTTCGTATAAATTTTTTCCACCCTCTTCATCATCATTTTTCCATTGCGCAGCAAACTGTTTTTCTATATCAATCGGCAACATGCCGGCAAAGATGGCATTGCGGGCATATTGTGTAGCGGTAGGCAAAATAGAATAAAAAGTTTCTTCTTCCAGAATGCGAAAACTTTCTGCAAAAATAGGCTGAATGGTTTTCCATTGGTCGTACCGGAGATTATCTATGAGCACAAAAAATAAAGGAGTTCCTTTTTCCAGGTGAGGCAGCACTTTATATTTTAAAAGGTTATGACTCATAATGGGTGCATCGGTACTTTTGGGCGATACCCACGAGGCATAATTTTTTGAGATGAATTTAAAAAATTCTGTATTGGCTTCCTGCTTTTGCGAAGCAAAAACTTCCTGCATTTCCGGGCTGTCACTTTTTTTCATTTCCAGTTCCCAGTACACTAATTTTTTATACAGGTCCATCCATTCGGTATAGTCAGGATTGTTGCTGAGGGCCATAAATAAACTACGGAATTCCTGCTGGTATGCACTGGTTGTTTTTTCTGCCACCAGTCTTTTATTATCTATAATTTTTTTAAGACTTAACCATACCTGGTTGGGGTTCACAGGTTTTATAAGGTAGTCGCTTATCTGGCTGCCAATGGCCTCATCCATCAGGTTCTCTGCTTCATTTTTTGTAATAAGTACTACTGGCAGGTTGCTGTTTATTTCTTTTATTTGCTGCAGTACCTGCAGGCCGGTAATGCCCGGCATTGTTTCATCCATTAGCACAACATCTACTATATTTTCTTTTACATATTCTACAGCATCATATCCATTTGTTTTGGTTTCTACAATATACCCTTTGTTTTCCAGGAACATGATCTGCGATTTTAAACTGTCTATCTCATCATCTACCCATAATATTTTGGCTACGCTCATAATTTTCTTTTAAAAATAAAATAAAGATTTGTTTTGATTTTTTATTTATCAACTTTTTAAAATTTAATGCACACCCCTAAACTCCTAAACTACTAAACCCAATTGTTTTTCAAATAAAATATCTTCACAAATAATAATGAAATAATATAAATGCATTCCTCACAAATCTAATTTAATAAAAAGATGCGTTGTAGCTTTGTTTCACTTTGTAATAGTTTTAACATATCAAAATCCATTGAGCATTCATGCCATTTCATAAAATAATCAACGACCCGGTTTATGGTTTTATTACCATTGATGATGAACTCATTCTTCAACTGATAGCCCATCCTTTTTACCAGCGCCTGCGGCGTATACACCAAATGGCCATGGCACACCTGGTATATCCGGGAGCAGTACATACCCGCCTGCATCATTCACTGGGAGCTTATCATTTAATGCGCTGTGCATTGCAGGAGCTTGCCAGTAAAGGCTTTGATATAAGTGTGGAAGAACAGCAGGCTGCAAAAATTGCCATCCTGCTGCATGATATTGGTCATGGCCCTTTTTCGCATGCACTGGAGCATGTATTGGCAGAAGGCATGCAGCACGAAGAAATTTCATTGCTCATCATGAAAGATTTAAATAAACAATTTGATGGCAGGCTGCAGATGGCACTGGATATTTTTACCAACAGCTATCCAAAAAAATTTTTATACCAGTTAGTGAGCGGGCAGTTGGATGTAGACCGGATGGATTATCTTACCCGTGATAGTTTTTTTACAGGAGTAATAGAAGGAGCCATTGGCTACGACCGCATTTTAAAAATGCTTACCATTCACAACGGTGAGCTGATGATAGAAGAAAAAGGTATTTACTCTATAGAAAAATTCCTGGTGGCCCGCAGGTTGATGTACTGGCAGGTGTACCTGCATAAAACAGTGCTGAGTGCAGAGCAGATGCTGAGGAGAATTATTAAAAGAGCCAAACACATTAATGCTGCCTGCCAGGAACCCCTGCATAGTTTTATTAACCTGCCATTGGAAAATATAACTTTAGAACAGTTTTGCAGCATTGATGATTATGATGTAATGGTAGCTATAAAGAACTGGTGCCATCATCCGGATAAAGTGTTGTCTATTTTATGCAATGGTCTTATAGACCGCAAACTATTAAAAGTAAAATATGCCGCAGAACCTTTTGAGGCAACTTTGGTTGCTGAAAAACTAAATGAAGTTGCGGGCAAATTATGCATATCACCCGAAGATGCTCAGTGGCTGGTATTTACAGGAGAGGCCGAAAGCAGTACTTATAATTTTGAGCATGAGCATATCTGCATTCTGTTTAAAGATGGTTCTGTAAAAGATATTTCGGAGGTAGATGATGCGCTCATTAATGAAAACCTGCGTGGCAAGGTTAAAAAATATTACATTTGTTATGTGAGGTAGCTTTTAGCTAATAACTTATAATCATTTAAGTTTTCGGGGTGCCTAAATGCAATGAAGCAATAATACAAATAAAGATAATTTTAAAAAATGGCCTTGGCAAACAGCTAATGGCAAACAGCTAAAAGCTAAAAAAAATGCAATTCAGTGCCGCTCAGATAGCAGACATCATTAAAGGAACAGCAGAAGGAGATAATTCTGTTACCGTAGGTTCTTTTGGTAAAATAGAAGAAGCCACTAATGGACAACTGGCATTTTTGGCCAATCCTAAGTACGAAGATTTTTTATATACCACCCAGGCTTCTATAGTTATTATAAATGAATCGCTTCAATTAAAACAGCCCATTAATGCTACATTGATAAGGGTTGCAGATGCATACACAGCTTTTGCTACTTTATTGGCCACTTATCAACAATTAAAAACACAACAGCTTACCGGAATACAAGCGCCGGTTTACATAGATAAAACTGCTGTTACTGGCAATAATATTTTTTTAGGGGCATTTGTTTACCTGGGCGAAAACGTAAAAGTAGGCGATAACGTAAAGATTTTTCCGCAGGCTTTTATCGGCAATAATGTTACCATTGGAGAGGGCACTATTCTACATGCAGGCGTAAAGATTTACAGGGATTGTGTTATAGGAAAAAACGTAACCATTCATGCGGGCACTGTAATAGGAAGCGATGGATTTGGGTATGCGCCACAACACGACGGTACTTTTAAGAAAGTGCCTCAAATAGGCAATGTAATAATAGAAGATAATGTAGAGATAGGTGCCAACGCTGCCATAGACAGGGCTACAATTGGATCTACCATTATAAGAGAAGGAGCCAAATTAGATAACCTCATACAAGTGGCGCATAATGTAGAAGTAGGCATTAACTCTGTAATAGCCGCCCAGGCAGGGGTTAGCGGCAGCACCAAAATAGGAAACAATGTAATGATTGGTGGCCAGGCAGGCATAGTAGGACATATACAGATTGCCGATGGCACCAAAATAAATGCACAGAGTGGTGTAAGCAAAAGCATTAAATTTCCAAACTCAGTGGTAACCGGTTCGCCTGCACACGACTACTCGGCCGCATTGCGCAGCCAGGCACTCAGCAGAAAATTGCCTGAACTTGAAAAAAGATTATCAGATATGGAACGGCTGATAAAACTAATGAACGCCAGCCAGGAAAATTTATGATCCCCTTTTTTATACATTAACCACCTCTTATTTTTCAAACTTATTCAGGAGCTTTAGAGCATGAGCAAAATCCGATTCTTTTCATACTTTTGCAGCTATGGAATTTAAGAACGGAACCGATCAGGCATTTCAGCATACAATTAAAGAGGAGCTTATTATATCGGGAGTAGGTATTCATACAGGCCAGGCAGTTACCATGAAATTAAAACCTGCCGAACCCAATACCGGTATCAATTTTCAGCGAACAGACCTGCCCGAAAAAACTATCGTAAAAGCCGATGTAGATAACGTAATAGAAACCAACCGCAGCACTACACTTGAATTTAACGGAGCCCGGGTAAGTACCATTGAGCACCTGATGGCAGCCCTGGTGGGCATGCAGATAGATAATGTGCTGATAGAATTAGACGGAGAAGAAGTACCCATCCTGGACGGCAGCAGCGAACCATTTGTATTAGCACTTCAGCAAACAGGTATCACCCAGCAAAACGCTGCAAAAATATATTATGAAATTCAGCATAATATTACTTTTTCTGATGAGGATAAAAAAGTAGAAATGGTAGCATTACCTAATCATGAATACCGGATAAATACACTGATAGATTTTAACTCACCGGTACTGGGCACACAGCATGCCGACCTTAAAAATATTTCATTTTTTAATGACCAGATAGCATCCAGCAGAACGTTTTGTTTTTTTCATGAGTTGGAAGCATTATTAAATAACAATCTTATTAAAGGTGGCGATATCAACAATGCCATTGTAGTAGTGGATCGCCCTGTAACAGACGACCAGGTAGAAAGAATATCTAAAATATTTAATAAGCATGATGTAAGAGTGAGCGATGAGGGTATCTTAAACAACCTTCAGCTTCGTTATCCAAATGAGCCTGCACGCCATAAACTACTGGATGTAGTAGGCGATCTTGCTTTGGTAGGGTATGCATTTAAAGCCCATATTATTGCCAACCGGCCCGGCCATGCCAGCAATGTAAAATTTGCAAAAAAAATAAAAGAGCATATTAAAAAATACAAATACCGGCTGGAAGTTCCAAAGTATGACGTAAACCAGGCTCCCCTTTATGATATTCACCAGATAGAAAAATCATTGCCACATCGCTATCCTTTTTTACTGGTAGATAAAATTATGGAGCTTACTGATAAGCATGTAATAGCCATAAAAAATGTAACCTACAACGAACCTTTTTTTCAGGGTCATTTTCCCGGAAACTCAGTAATGCCGGGTGTGCTGCAGGTAGAGGCACTGGCGCAGGCAGGTGGTTTTTTAGCCATCCCCCGCAATTCGGAAGATCAGTATGATACTTATTTTTTAAAAATAGAAAACTGTAAATTCAAACAAAAAGTTGTTCCCGGCGATACCCTTATTTTAAAAATGGAACTCATGCATCCCATCAGAAGAGGGATATGTGAAATGAAAGGAACTATATTTATCGGAGATAAAGTAGTAACCGAAGCCATCCTGGTTGCTCAAATTGTAAAAAGACCCAAAGCATAAATATGATTAGTTCCCTTGCACATATAAGCCCCGATGCTGTTTTGGGCAGCAATGTAAAAGTAGATGCCTTTGCTGTTATTCACGATGGCGTAAGCATTGGCGATGATACCCATGTAATGTCGAATGTGGTGATAATGAGCGGTACGGTCATTGGCAATTCCTGTCTTATTTTTCCAGGTGCTGTGCTGGGTGCCATACCACAGGATCTAAAATTTGTGGGCGAAACAACTACCGTGGAAATAGGAGATCATACAACCATCAGGGAATGCGTAACTATTAACCGCGGTACTAAGGATAAATGGAAAACAGTAATAGGAAGTCATTGCCTGCTGATGGCTTATGCACATGTGGCCCACGATTGTGTGGTGGGCGATCATGTAATACTGGCTAATTGTGTTCAGTTGGCCGGGCATGTAGAAGTGGGAGAATACGCCATTATTGGCGGGCTTGCAGGAGCACCACAGTTTGCCCGCATTGGGGCACATACATACGTGGCCGGGCACTCCGTAATAAATAAAGACGTGCCACCATTTATAAAAGCAGGCCGAAGCCCAATAAGTTTTGCAGGAGTAAATTCTGTGGGGCTACAGCGCAGGGGTTTCAGCAACGAAAGCATTAATGCCATCCTGGAAATATACCGCACTATCTACAACAAGGGCCTCAACACTTCCCAGGCAATGGAACATGTAGAACAGCAATTGCCTGCATGTGCCGAAAAAGAATTGATTATTTCTTTTATAAAAAACAGCAAAAGAGGAATTATAAAACTGTTTAGCAAAGCCGATCTTGATGACTATTAGTTTGCAAAATGCGGGCAAACGCTTTAACAGGGATTGGATTTTCCGTCACTTTAATTATAATTTTTTGCCTGCCGCATCTTATGCTATCACAGGCTCCAATGGTTCCGGAAAATCTACCCTGCTACAGGTAATAGCAGGAGCAACGCTGCACAGCGAAGGCAAAATAAATTACATCAATAATTCCAATACGTCCATAGCAGAACCTTATGAGTATATAGCCATAGCAGCCCCATATCTGGAACTGATTGAAGAATTGACGGCCACAGAATTTTTAAATTTTCACGCAGGATTTAAACCACTCACCCATTCCATCCCACATATATTAGCATCTGTAAACCTGGAAAATGCAGCGTTTAAGCAGATCCGTTATTTCAGCAGCGGAATGAAACAAAGACTGAAACTGGCGCAGGCTTTTTTTTCTCTTTCGCCAGTGCTGCTGCTGGATGAGCCTACTACCAACCTGGATAATGATGGCGTGAGTTTATACCAGAATTTAATAAAAGATCATATTGGAAAACGGCTCATCATCATCAGCAGTAATGTGCAGCAGGAATATGATTTTTGCGGGGAGCAGATAAAGATGGAAGCATATAAATAATATTTACCTCCTGCTTGCTATCAACAAATTCAAATCAGTATATTTCAGATCAAATCGTTCGCTCAGGTAAAAATTAGTAAGGCTTCCTTTAAATAAATAAATGCCAGAACGGATATTGACTTTGTACCAGATCACATTGTCTATGCCACCATCTTCGGCGGTTTCCAGCAGCAGTGGCATTAGTACATTGCTGATAGCCTGCGAAGCCGTGCGGGCAAAACCACTCGGTATATTTGGCACACAATAATGAATAACATCATATTTTTTAAACACGGGTTTTTTATGGGTAGTTACCATGCTGGTTTCAAAACAACCGCCATGATCTATGCTCACATCTACTATCACCGTTCCGGGCCGCATGGCACTCACCATTTCTTCGGTTACTACAATGGGGGTTCTGCCACCATCGCCACTTAGGGCGCCTACTGCCACATCGCAGGTCTTTAATTGTTTGCCCAATATTTTTGGTTCTATTACAGAGGTCCACATACGCACACCGATATTATTCTGCAGGCGCTTAAGCCGGTAAATACTATTGTCAAAAACTTTTACGCTGGCACCCATGGCCAGTGCCGTGCGGGCCGCATATTCACCTACTATACCTGCACCAATGATGACAACTTTTGTGGGAGGGATACCACTGATGCCGCCCACCAGTACCCCTTTACCATCGTTGGCATTGCTCAGGTATTGCCCGGCAATCAGCATTACTGCACTGCCGGCTATTTCACTCATGCTGCGCACAATGGGATTGTGTCCACTGGCATCTTTAAGGTTTTCAAAACTTAGTGCAGTAATTTTTTTCTGCATCATTTTTTCAAGGGTTTCTCTTTTCATCACCGCCAGGTGAATAGGAGAAATAATGTATTGATGAGGCCGCAAAAATTCGCAATCACTTTCACTTACCGGCGCACTTTTTACAATGATGTCGCTATCAAATACCTCTTTTTTTGAATACAAAATTTTAGCACCTGCTTCACTGTAATCGGTATCGCTGTAATTAGCACCTTCGCCGGCTTTTGTCTCTACATTTACTTCATGGCCATTGGCCACAATTACTCCCACAGCTTCTGGCGTAAGTGCTATCCTTTTTTCATTAAAAGAATCTTCTTTGGGAATGCCTATTGTAAGCATTTCTGTTTTTGGTTTTACATCCAGGGTTTCTTCAAGCGTTTCATACGTTAAGGAGGGGGAAACAAAAGGTTTTACTGTTGCCATAATATTTTAAAGGTTGAAGTATGGTTAAGTTTAATGTGATATAAAATGAAAACACGAATTTCATTCACGAATTACACCAGTAACATTAATTAAAAGAATAATTTTAATGGTTAACCCGATTGTAATAGTGTTAATAACCGGGGTTACAAATTACATTTTTATTTGCAGCTTTCGTTCATTATTGCCTGTAGCAGATAAATAACAATGCAGGGTATTTTCAGGAAAAAGGCCGGGAGCTTTTTCCGGCCATTCCACCAAACAATAATTGCCAGAAAAAAAGCAATCTTCCACACCTGCCATTACGGCTTCTTCTTCGTCTTTTATGCGATAAAGATCCAGGTGATAAACCGTATGTTTATTGGCTGCTTTATATTGATGTATGATAGAATAGGTAGGGCTGCTCACAACATCAGTTACCTGTAGTTGACTGCACAGTGCTTTTATAAATGTGGTTTTACCTGCACCCATTTCGCCATGAAAAGCAATGAGTTTATTTTCTTTTATTATATGTAAAAAATCTTTTGCAGCGGTTGCTATATCATCCAGGTTAAAATATGAATCCATGCTGCAAAGATATTTTCATAATTAGTAAATAGTTAGACTCCAGTTAAGATAATTTTGCGGTATGGAAAAAGTTGACTGGAAAGTAGAAGGAATGACCTGCAGCAATTGCGCATTGAGTATTTATAAATACCTCGGCAAGGAAGGGGCTACGGATGTAAAAGTAAATGCTATTGACGGAGCAGTAAGTTTTTCTCTTAGCGCAGAGCATTCCCTGCCTTCTCTTAAAAAAGGAATCGGTTCATTAGGATATAAAGTACTGGAACAAAATGGTCATGGGCACGATCATGGCGAAGACCATTCCTTTTTATCCAATAACAAAAAACGTTTTTTATTCTGCCTTCCTTTTACCCTTGTGCTCATGCTGCACATGATAGACAAATGGGTGCCCATTCACTGGCTCATGAATCCATGGATACAAATGGCTTTGTGCCTGCCGGTATTTATGGTTGGTATGTGGTATTTTGGCAGAAGTGCCGTAAAGAGTTTAATGGGGGGAATGCCCAATATGAATGTGTTGATTGCATTGGGCGCATTGGCAGCATTTGTTTACAGCTTAACAGGAGCCATACTTAACCTGGGCCCTGAATATTTATTTTTTGAAACTTCCGCCTCCATCATCACCCTGGTATTACTGGGCAATTATATGGAAGAAACTTCCATACAATCTACACAGCGGGCCATTAAATCTTTGGCAAAGAGCCAGAAGCTAATGGCCAATATGATTGCTTTTGATGATGAGCACCAGGAGCAAATATTCCCGGTAGAAAATACGCAACTGAGAACAGGAGATTTGGTATTGATAAAAAATGGTGAACAGGTACCCATTGATTGTAAAATATTATGGGGCGATGCTATGGTAAACGAAGCCATCATCACGGGTGAAAGTTTACCAGTGAGCAAGCAAAAAAAAGACTTCCTTATTGGAGGATCTGTGCTGGAAAGCGGCCTAATAAAAGCACAGGTAACTGCTACCGGAAAAGATACCGTACTGAGTGGTATTTTAAAAATGGTGCAGGATGCACAGGGCGAAAAACCACCCATGCAAAAAATGGCTGATCAGATAAGTGCTGTGTTTGTGCCGGTTGTAATTGGTATAGCATTACTTACTTTTATTCTTACTTATGCAGTAGCTGATAAAAGCGTGGGTACCTCATTAATGAGGGCTATAGCGGTGTTGGTTATTAGTTGCCCATGTGCCATGGGCCTGGCTACTCCTGCAGCCATAGCAGTGGGTTTGGGGCGTGCGGCCAAAAACGGAATTCTTTTTCGCAATGCCTCCAGCCTGGAAACTTTTAAAGATATACGCCAGGTAGTTTTTGATAAAACAGGCACGCTTACTACAGGTGATTTTTTGGTTGCAGCTTATCATACAAATATTGAAGATGCACAGTTTAAGCAAGTGGCTTATTCGATGGAAAAATTTTCCAATCACCCCCTGGGTAAATCTATAGCAGCTCAATGGAAAACGAACGAAACCATTCAATGGAAAACCATTGAAGAAGTAAAAGGCATGGGCATAAAAGCCAGCGATAAAGAAGGCAACTTTTATGAAGCAGGTTCCTTTAAAATATTGGCCCAGGATTATGCAGATACCAATCACAATATTTTTATTACAAAAAATAATACGCTCATCGGCTGGATAGATGTAAGCGATGCGGTAAGACCCGAAGCAAAAACAGTGATAGCATGGCTAACATCTAAAAATATAAAAACCATTTTGCTCAGTGGCGACCGCCAGGAAAAATGCGATGCAATAGCCCAACAATTAGGGATA
>JBKJSJ010000157.1:0-3839 GCA_046595965.1 Ferruginibacter sp. | reverse complement strand
ATGATGGGCATCATCAGTTTCATAAAGCCTGCAAACAAAATACCTTTACGGGCAGTTTCCAGGTTTGCACCCAGGGCCCTTTGTGTAATGTATTGATTGCATCCCCAATAATTAAGGTTTACTATCCATTGACCAGCAAAATACATGGCAATGCCGGGCAGCACCACATATTTCTGAATATCTAAGTTTTGCGGCATATCAATAGTGGCCGTGGTTACTTCCGGCTTGGGCAATATCATGTGGAAATGTTCCGGTGCCTGTCCCAGTAAGGTTTTAAAACCATCAATCACACTTCCGCTGGCAACGCCATTTACTCTTTCATCTACTATCTGCAATGCTAAATAAATAGTGGCCAAACCACCCATTATTAATACAGCCACCTGTATTACATCGGTGTAGCCAATCACCTTCATACCCCCCAGTGTAATTAATAACGCCATCGCCATTAATACAATCATAACCAGGTGCAGGTGGCCACCACCAAGCAATTCATTAATAGCTACCGAACCCAGGTAAAGTATCGAAGTAAAGTTGACAAAGATGTAAAGGAATAACCAGAAGATAGCCATGATTAACGCAACCGTTTCGTTATACCGTGTTTTTAAAAACTGCGGCATAGTGTATATCTTATTCTTAAGGTAGATGGGTATAAACCAGATGGCGATGATGATAAGTGCAACAGCAGCTATCCATTCGTAAGCTGCTACAGCAATACCAACAAAGAAACCTTCGCCACTCATACCTATAAATTGTTCTGCACTTATATTTGAAGCAATGAGTGAGGCCCCAATAGCCCACCAGGTAAGTGAACCCTCTGCTAAAAAAAAGTCATGCGAAGCAGTGATGGATGATTTCTTTTTTTTATGATACACCCAGTAGCCATAACCTGCTACAAGTATAAAATAAATAACAAAGACCAGGATGTCTAAAGTTGATAAACTCTTCATATTGTTGTTTTAGGTTTTTAATTAATTAGAAATATTATCATTTATAAGAAGTATCATTCCAGCGTAACTCATTTTTAAATTGGTAAAGGTTGGTTTCCCTGTTAATGCAAACAAACTCTATCCCCGCCATGGATGCAAAATCTTCTAAATTTTCTGCGGTTAAATTTTGACTATAACCGGTGTGGTGTGCGCCACCACCATATATCCATGCAGCGCATGCAGTTTGCATATTTGGATGTGGTTTCCACAATACTCTTGCTACCGGTAATTTAGGTAAATTAAATGTTGGTTTTACCGCATCAACAGTATTTACCAATAATCTAAAACGGTTGCCCATATCCATGAGGGATGCATTGAGTGCAGGGCCCGCAGCTACATTAAAAACCAACCGCACCGGATCGGCTTTGCCACATATACCCAACGGATGTATTTCGCAACTTGGTTTTGCATTGGCAATGCTGGGGCAAATTTCCAGCATGTGACTGCCCAGCACCATTTCATTGCCGGGTTCAAAATGATAAGTGTAATCTTCCATAAAAGAATTGCCACCGGGCAATCCTGTGCCCATAACTTTCATGGCTCTTACTAAAGCCACCGTTTTCCAGTCGCCTTCGCCGGCAAAGCCATAACCATCGGCCATTAACCTTTGCGCTGCAATGCCGGGCAATTGTGTTAAGCCATGCAGGTCTTCAAATGTATCGGTAAAACCTTTGTAATTTCCATCTTCTAAAAATTTACGAATGCCCAGTTCAATTTTTGCAGCATCCCTCAAGCTTTGGTGCTGGTTATTTCCTTTTTTTAGTGAGGGCATTAATTTATACAGCACTGCATACTCATCGCACAATTTTGTAATGGCAGTTTCTTTTATGTTATTTATCACTCCAGCTAAATCACCTATGCCGCAGGTGTTTACGCTGTATCCAAATTTTATTTCTGCTTCCACTTTGTCGCCATCGGTTACTGCTACGTAGCGCATATTATCACCAAAGCGAACAAACTTTGCAGTCTGCCAATCGTTCCATCCCAATGCAGATCTCGTCCACCCTGCAATTTGGGCAATTATATTTTTATCCTGCCAATGCCCCACCACCACTTTGCGGTTCAGGCGCATCCGGCTCATCATAAAACCAAACTCACGGTCGCCATGCGCTGATTGATTCAGATTCATAAAATCCATATCAATATCGCCCCAGGGAATATCCCGGTTAAATTGTGTGTGCAAATGCAATAATGGTTTTTGTAAAATCTTCAACCCGTTGATCCACATTTTTGCAGGAGAAAATGTGTGCATCCAGGTAATGATGCCAATGCAATTTTTATTGCTGTTGGCATCTATAACCAAATTGTAAATTTCTTCGGTTGATTTTAAAACTGGCTTAAAAACTACTTTTACGGGAATAGCTTCTGCCTCATTCAATGTTTTTGCAACTAATATAGAATGCTTTGCCACCTGCTTTAAAGTTTCTTCTCCATATAAATTCTGGCTGCCGGTTACAAACCAAACTTCCAATCCTCTTGTGCTGATACTATTTTTCATTTTCTATTTTTTTATTTAGATAACAGTTCTATATCTTTTACTTGTGTAGGAAACCATACCGTCATTTCGCCCTTGCCCCTGTTGGCCCAACTGTAATAAGGGATGGCAGTAAAATTTTGTTTTTGTGTTGAAATACTTTCGTTATTATTTATAATTACTGCAGGTACCTGGGCAATTAAAGTATTTACCCCATTTAATAAAGTTGCATTAAACTGGCTGGTAAATATTGTATGGTCAGTTATGATGAGGTTACTGGTTTTGCCATTGTTATCTGCCCACTCTGCACAATAAATAATAGGGCCCTGCTGCAGGGCAACTTTACCAATATCGTTGTTAACTTTTTCGTTGGCTACTACTCTTTTTATTTCCATGGGCAACACTACTTCTATCACATCATTTTTTTTCCAGGTTTTATTTAGTACGGCATAACCATTTTGAATTGTATAATTTATTGCAACTCCATTTACTTTAATAACAGCAGTAGCAGCACTGTTGCTGGTAAATTTATATAAGTCAGATGGTACTGCACTCTTATTTGCCCAGCCCGGAATTCTTACCAGTAAATTAAATGTATTTGATTTAGCAGTATTTATTTTAAAGATCAATTTACCATCCCAGGGATAATTATTCTGCTGCATAATTTGAAGCGGTTTATTATTCACCATCAAATCAACCGTGCTGTTGATGAAAAGATTCACAAATAAGTTATCATCTTTTTGTGCGTACATATAGCCCGGTACCGATGGAATTAAGCGGGTTAAATTAGTGGGGCAGCAACTACATTCAAACCAGCCTGATCTGGTGCCTTCAAAATCTTTGTGTACAAAACTGTTACGCACTTCCATGGCATTGGTATAAAAAAAAGATTTACCATCCAGGCCAATACCAGAGATTAATCCGTTGTACAACATTTTTTCCAATACATCAATATATTTTGCATCGCCGTGCAATAAAAACATTCTGTAATTCCAATAGACTCCTGCAATGGCAGCGCAGGTTTCGTTGTAGGCCGTGTTGTTGGGCAATTCATAATTTTCGCCAAACCTTTCACCATCGCCCCTTGCGCCCAAACCACCCTGTAAATACATTTTTTTGCTTACAACATTTCCCCAAATTTTATCAATGGCTTTTGTTAAGCTATCATCGCCGGTAAGTGCAGCCACATCTGCAACGGCGGCATATAAATAACCTGCCCTTACTGCATGGCCCACTGCTTCATCCTGCAAAACAACTGGTTGGCTATCCTGCCAGTACGATCCATTTTTCCAACTATCGTTACTTTTTGCATCGTAGCCAGGGTAGTGGCCTCTTGCTTCAATAAAAAATTTAGCTGTATTTAAATATTCTTTTTTACC
>JBKJSJ010000142.1:0-2521 GCA_046595965.1 Ferruginibacter sp. | reverse complement strand
ACCAATATGACCATCCTGGCTCCAAATGATGCCGCTTTTAAAACGTTGATATTTGGTCTTGCTTTTCAAGCCTATTTATCAACCCGACCTTTACCTTATACACTTACAGATACGCTTACAGCCGTTGCCACAGGAAATGGTGCAGTAGCAGTAGGGCCTGTATTTTTAAGTACCAATAATGTTAGTACTGCTCTTGTGAGAGGAATTATAGCATACCATTTTTTAGCTGCTAAGAATGCTGCAAATGCTTACCAGCCAAGTTACAGGGCATTCTCTGTAAATTTTCCGAGCACACCTACCTTTGTAACTACATTGGTAAACGCCGGCTTTGCTCCACATCCAGGCATTTTGGTAAAAGCAACTTACACCGGGCCTTTTGTAACTGCATTAACTTTTTCCAGTTATGGAAGCACTACTCCCGGTGCTCCACCTTTTAGTTATACCGCCAATACGGTTGGTATAGACAGGCTGGCTGTAAATGGGATCTTTCATATTATTGATAAAGTGTTGATACCACAATAATATTCTCTTAAAATATTATAAAATTAAAAGGCTTCCTGATGCGGGAAGCCTTTTAATTTTATAACACAAAACTCTTTTTGTTGTTTGTAAATTTGCTCTTTATTTTACCTTATAAATATTTTCCCTCTCTACACATTAAATCTAAAATGCATTACATCGCCATCTTTTACAATGTACTCTTTGCCTTCTATTCTTAGCCGGCCATTTTCCCTGCAGGCCGCTTCACTTTCGTAGGTTACAAAATCTTCGTAAGCTATTACCTCTGCTTTAATAAATCCTTTTTCAAAATCGGTATGTATTACGCTGGCAGCCTGTGGCGCTTTCCAGCCATGATGAATGGTCCAAGCTCTTACTTCCTGCACACCTGCAGTAAAATAAGTTGAGAGATTTAATAGTTTATAAGTAGTGTGAATTAACCGGTCCAGGGCAGGCTCAGTCATTTTATATTCCTCCATAAACATGGCTTTGTCTTCGGCACTTTCCAGTTCTGCTATCTGTGCTTCAATGGCATTGGTCATTACAATCACTTCGTTGCCTTCATTTTTTACAGCTTCTATCAATGCGTCAGAATATTTATTGCCGGTGTGCATGCTGGCTTCATCTACATTGGCCACATACAGCACGGGTTTATCGGTAAGCAAAAAAAGATCTGCCACTGCAGCTCTTTCTTCTTTGCTCAAACCCAGGCTGATAATATTTTTACCTTTCTCCAAATGCTCTTTGCATTTTACCAGTATTTCATATTCTGCTTTTAATTTAGCATCGCCGGTTTTAGCCAGCTTCTCACTGCGGCCTGCTTTTTTATCTATGCTCTCCAGGTCTTTCAACTGCAGTTCCGTTTCTATGATCTCTTTATCCCCCACAGGATCAATAGGCCCTTCATCTCTTAAAATATTTTCGTCTTCAAAACAACGGACCACCTGTATAATGGCATCTACTTCACGAATATTTGCTAAAAATTTATTACCCAATCCTTCACCTTTACTGGCACCCCTTACCAGCCCGGCAATATCTACAATTTCAATTTGTGTAGGCACTACCCGGTTTGGTTTTACCAGTTTTTCCAGTTTGTCTAACCTTGGATCGGGAACATTAACCAAACCTGTATTGGGTTCAATGGTGCAAAAACGGTAATTGCTCGCCTGTGCCTTTGCACTGTTGCTTACCGCATTAAATAAGGTAGATTTTCCTACATTGGGTAATCCCACGATGCCTGCTTGTAATGCCATATTTTTAATTCGTTAATTTTTAATTGTCAATGCCTGCCCCAATATTTATGTAGGAGCCAATGCATTTTTTTTCGACCGCAAAGGTAAGGCTTGCAGTAATAAAGAGTTATTTTAAAAAATGGTAGGGTGTAAACACAAATTTTTGATTCTTCCTTAGAGAAATTTCCATTTATATATTTGATATTTTATATTCGCACATCCTACATCCAGCATCCCCACATTCGAGATTTTATAACAGGGCAACCGCATTAAAATTTCTTAAGCCTGAAAGGCTGATATTATTATAGGAACCCAGATTGTAAATCTGCTCAAAACCCCGAAGGGGTGAAATTTCACCCCTTCGGGGTTTTGAAAAATCGAAAAATTATTCATTTCTATAATAATTGCATCCCTTCGGGATTAAAAAATGCCATTTTTTGTTATTAATAATTTTAATGCGTTTGCCCTGGTAAAAGTATCCATCAATTTCATTACATCTAAAGCTTCCTGAGGCGCACATGGATTGGGTGCCCTGCCTAAAAAATACTGCACAACTTTTTCTATCATGGGTTGCTGCACATGCACTAGCGGCTCAAATGTATGAAGGGTTTCATTGCGGTCAATGGTAAGCAAAATTTGCGGCCTGCCAAATACAGAAAATCTAATGCTTCCCTTTTCTCCTGTTATGATGCATTCATCTGCTTCGTCACCGGCTGGTGCATTAAAATTCCAGTTGCCATTAAACTCAACATCATTTTTAAAAATGATATTCCCATTCACTGTATCATCTG
>JBKJSJ010000103.1:0-4952 GCA_046595965.1 Ferruginibacter sp. | reverse complement strand
TGGAGCAGGCGTATTACCGGAATGTGTTACATTGCCCTGGTTAGAGCTTGCAGGTACATCTCCCCCACCGAGCAATTGAATATTTTGTACTCTCATTCTTAGGGTAGCAGAAGCCTGCCCATCTTTGTTAGTATAATGATCAGCTTCGGGAGATCCTTCTGCATACACCATCTTACCCTTAGTAAGGTATTGGGCAACTGCGGTTTTGTCTGTCCAGTAAGCGCATTCCACCCAGGTTGTTCGCTCCTTCTGAACACCCTGTGCATCTTTAAAACGCTCTGTGTGCGCAACGCTGAAGTTGATAACACTTTTTCCGTTCACGTCTTTTACGATGCAATCTTTGCCAAGATTGCCTACAATTTGTAATTTAATCATAACTGTAAATTTTGCCCCATCAATGCTTCTTTTTATAGAAGGCAGCAACAGGATTGTTTATTAATCGATGTATCTGTTTTGCTAATGTATCTGGTTTTTACTAAAGTTATCAGATTTACAAATAATTTAATTCATTTTCTTTTTAAGGGTACTTACCTGGTCCTGCAGGTTATTTACAAGGTTGGCCAGGCTGTTTACGTCCCATCGCTGCTGGGTAGTTATTTTACCAATAACCACCTGGGCCAGCCATAGCTCAATAATATCTTCAGTATTTACCTGGTACGGCTGATAAGTAGGATTATCGCTGGCCAATGATACCTTGTTTTTTGTTTTATTGCTTTTAATAATTCTTTTATAGACGATGCCTTCATTGCGGCTGATAACAATATAAGCCGTGTTAGTTTTTACATCGTCCATACTGTTTACTTTTTCGCCTACAATGATACTGCCGCTGGGTGTGGGAAGCATACTATCTCCAATAATCTCAAATGCACGGTAATGACCGCCACTGAGCATGGGTAGCGTAAAAGTATTGAGCTCATCTATAAACTCGCTATCGGCATAACCGGCCAGGTAACCTGCGGCAGCTTTTACCGGTACAAAATGAATGATGTTCCTGTCGGCACTCATCATTTTTTGCTGGCGGCGTTTCATTAAATAACTGCCAGATTGGTTACTTAGATCTTTAAGCAACAATTCATCAAGACTGAGCTTAAAGATATCAGCAATAATTTCCAGCACATCCAATCGGGGATCTGCCCGCTCTTCTTCATAAGCACCGAGCAAAGATCTTTTGATATTAAGTTTACCGGCAAATTCTTCCTGGGTCCAGCCCCGGAGTTTGCGGAGGTATTTCAAATTTAAACCTGCAGTTGACATGATTAACTAATTTGATTAGTACAAATATACTAATATATTTAGTTTGACAAAATAAATTTTTTTAACAACGTATCATTCTAATTCTATTAATCATACAAGGGCTGGTGGCGTTTGCAAATCCGGCAGCGGATTTGGGAACATAAAATACTAATACGAACTGGAGCAATTATTACCGTTTAAGAAATTGCCAATTTTATAAAGCTTAACAATGAATCTGCTGGGGAACTACACCCTATCTGCCTTCCCGAATTCAGGAAGCGGAACCAGAGATGAAATATATTCAAATGCCTGCATTCAAAATAAAATTTTATATTTCAACATCATTTATGTCAAATGTATCTTTGCCCTTCTAAAAAATAATTACATTATTAATCCGTTTATAATTAAATAAAGCAGCAATGGTTAAAACAAAAAAAGAAGAACCTATTATACTTATCACCAATGATGATGATATAACTTCTAAGGGTATTAGAAGTTTAGTGGAAGCTGTAAGAGGGCTTGGTAAAGTAGTGGTAGTAGCACCCGATAAACCACAAAGCGGCATGGGCCACGCAATTACCATTGGCAACCCGCTACGGATGAATAAAATGGAAATCTTTAAACACATGGAGGTGGAAGCCTGGCAAACCAGTGGTACACCGGTGGATTGTGTAAAGCTTGCGGTAGATAAAATCCTCCACCGCAAACCTGATATCTGCCTTAGCGGCATTAATCATGGAGCCAATCATTCTATCAATGTAATTTATAGCGGCACCATGTCTGCTGCTATGGAAGCATCTATTGAAGGAATACCAAGCATTGGTTTTTCGTTACTGGATTACAGTTACGATGCCGACTTTACTGCAGCCAAACAGGTAGTAAATAAAATAGTATCACAGGTATTGGCAATGAAAAAAAAAGACAAGCACCTTTTGCTTAATGTAAATATTCCTTCATTGCCGGCAGAAAAAATAAAAGGGATTAAAATCTGCAAACAGGCTTATGCTAAATATGAAGAAGATTTTAGTGAAAGACTTGACCCGCATGGAAAAAAATATTACTGGCTTACCGGTGCTTTTAAAAATTTTGACAAAGCAAAAGACACCGATGTGTGGGCACTTGAACACAATTATGTAAGCGTAGTTCCTGTGCAGTTTGACCTTACCAATTATACTTTAAAAACCCAATTAGAAAAAAACAACCTCTTCAAATGATTTTAAAAAAAGACAGTATTCTCCTGGGGCTGATATTAGGTTCCCTTGCACCATTGCTGGGTCTGGTAATTTTTAAGATGTATAAGTTTAGTGCATTTTCTTTTAAAGAAACTTTTTTATACATGACGGTGGAGCCCGGATTTCGCACCCTGACAGTAGCACTAAGTTTATCGCTATTGCTGAATGCCCTGCTCTTTACTGTTTATATAAATTCGGCAAAAGACAATACGGCCAAAGGAATTTTTATAACAACCCTTATTTATGGATTGATCGTTTTATCTATTAAAACCTTTATGTAAAAATTAATGGAGATACTTTTTTCTTTAACGCAGCGTTAATAATTTATTGGCATTAGATTAACAGTCTATTTAAAAGATGGTTGTTAGCTTTGTGTAACAAATAAAAAATTAAGAATTTCTCATAAGCAGTTAGTTTTGGTAAACGGGGCACTTACTCTTAGGTAGCCCCTCTTTTTTTTTAAAACACTAATTGCACTAATTACAGAGTCTTCCTATTTACAATTGAAATAATCCCTCTACAAACTGGTGCTTATCAAAAACAAGCAAGTCAGTAGCTTTTTCTCCCACACCAATAAATTTTACAGGAATATTAAATTGGTTGGCTATGGCCAATACCACACCACCCTTTGCAGTTCCATCCAATTTTGTAATGGCAATGGCAGTTACATCTGTAGCGGCAGTAAAATGTTTTGCCTGCTCTAATGCATTTTGCCCGGTGCTGCCATCCAGCACCAGCAACACTTCATGCGGTGCTTCGGGTATTACTTTTTGAATAACTTTTTTATTCTTGGTCAATTCATCCATCAGATGCAACTTATTGTGCAACCGGCCTGCAGTATCAATAATGATTACATCCGATTTGCGGGCCACACCACTAATGATAGTATCGTAAGCCACGGAAGCAGGGTCGCTGCCCATTTCTTTTTTTACAATAGGAACATTTGTTCTTTCGCTCCAAATGGTTAATTGGTCCACTGCCGCCGCTCTAAAGGTATCTGCCGCACCCAGTAATACAGATTTACCTGCCAGCGAAAAATTGTGAGCCAGCTTACCAATTGTGGTAGTTTTACCCACACCATTTACACCAACTACCAATATAACATGTGGGGTATGGCCAGGGGGCAATTCGTAATTAATATAATTGGTATCCTGCGGAGCAGAAACCAGCAGGGCAGTAATTTCTTCTTTTAATATGCGGTGAAGTTCGCCAGTGTTAAGGTATTTATCCCGGGCTACTCTTTTTTCTATGAGGTCTATAATTTTTACGGTGGTTTCTACTCCCACATCTGCACTTACCAAGGCATCTTCCAGGTTATCCAGCACTTCTTCATCTACGGTGCTTTTACCTGCTATAGCCTTGGTTATTTTTCCCAAAAAACCTTCCCGTGTTTTTTGAAGGCCCTGGTCTAAGGTTTCCTGCTGTTGTTTTTTACCGAATAGTTTATCAAATATTCCCATATAGTTTACCCTAAGGGGATTTGGTTTTAATTTTTAAGACCAGTGCTTATCAGGATTTAAAATAAAATGCTGAATCATGAGGCACTACTGTATAAAATTTTAGACGAGGGTTTAGGGGTATAAAGAAAGCTGTTCCGGATTATCAGAACAGCTTCTTAATATAAATGAACGAAGATCATCTTACTGACCTAAGTGTTCTTTGATCTTGTCTTTATGTACAATTGATTCCTTAAAAGTGTAGGCTCCTGATTTAGGGCTACGAATAGTGCGAATAACTTTTGTCCAGTTTTTAGCATCTGCTGCTGCTTTCTGATCTTTGGTTTTTATCGCTGTTTTAGCTGCTTTTGCCATTGTAGAATAATTTGATAATGTGATAATTTGCTAATGTAACCAATTGGCGCATCAACATTTTAATTACTTAATTTCTTTGTGAACTGTTACTTTTTTAAGAATGGGATTGAGTTTTTTCAATTCCAAACGCTCAGGGGTATTTTTTTTGTTCTTGGTGGTAATGTAGCGGCTTGTGCCCGGCAACCCACTTGCTTTGTGCTCTGTACACTCCATAATAACCTGTACCCTGTTTCCTTTCTTTGCCATTATTGTTTTTTTATTATTTTAAATCTTTCATTTTTCTAATTAGAAAAATAAGGAGACTTTAGATTTTAGATCCTGCAGCACGCATTTCTTTTACCACTGCATACAAACCATTTTTATTAATAGTTCTGATAGCTTCTGAAGATATTTTCATGGTTACCCATTTGTCTTCTTCTGCTAAAAAATAACGCTTGGTTTGTAAATTTGGTAGAAACCTGCGCTTGGTTTTAATGTTGGAATGAGACACTTTATTTCCTGTAATGGGTCTCTTTCCTGTAAGTTCACATACTCTTGCCATGTCCTAAATTTTTGGAGGGCAAAAGTAAGGATTTATATCTTAAAAAGATGAGCAATGTAGATTTATTTTAAAATTAAGATAGAAAAAATAAAATTATCCCCGGTATTTCCTGCAAATTACAGCCAAATTTTATTG
>JBKJSJ010000048.1:0-4130 GCA_046595965.1 Ferruginibacter sp. | reverse complement strand
TTTTTCCATCCTGCAAAAGGCTTTGTGGTAAACCAGATGAGCGGTGCAGGTTGTGATCACATGGGGAATTTTCCAACAATGCCATTGACCGGTAAACTGAAGGCATCACCTTATGATATGATGAATCTCGATCCGGGATTCACTATTGAAGAATCTATAGCCGGATTTTTTAAAGTAAAGGCAGGTGAAGTGGATTGTAACCTTACCGTTACACCACGCACCGGGATGGCTTTGTATCGGTTTTCTGAAGATGCTAAAGAGGCAACGATTGTAATTGGGTCGGGGTTAAATGGCACAAATGTAAAAGAAGCATTTATAAAGATCACCGGCAATAACAGTTGCGAGGGTTTTTCGGATGGAGGTGAATTTTGTGGATCACCTGCTAATTACAAAGTGTATTTCGTTGCACAGTTTGACATGCCTTTCAGTGATAAAGGCACTTGGAAAGATAAGGAATTGCAAAAAGGAAAAGATACAGTAAGCGGCCCCTTCTCCGGCGCCTGGTTTAGTTTTAATATTAAGAAAAATAAAACCATTCGCTATAAGTTTGCTATCTCGTATGTGTCGCTTCAAAATGCGAAAGAAAATCTGCAGGCAGAAAATAAGGATTGGGATTTTGAAAAAGTAAAAAACAACTCGATTGCAAAATGGAACAACTACTTGGGAAGAATAGATGCAAAAGGTGGAACTACTGATCATACCACTCAATTCTATACACATCTCTATCATGCGTTCGTTCATCCAAATATTTGCAATGATGTAAACGGTCAATATGTAGGTGCTGATAACAAAGTTTATAGCAATACGAAAGGAAATTATTATACTGGTTTTAGTAACTGGGACACTTACCGTACACAGGTGCAGTTGATTGCATTGCTGGCGCCTGTGGAAACCAGCGAAATGATGAATTCAATTGTATCATTTGCAGATAAAAGTGGTGGTGGCTTTCCCCGCTGGGTATTGGCCAATACAGAAACAGGTATCATGCAGGGTGATCCTACAACATTGCTGGTTGCAAATGCATATACTTTTGGGGCAGATAAATTCGACACAAAAAAAGCACTGGAAATAATGCGGAGAGGTGCAGAAGTGCCCGGTACTAAATCGCAGCAAACACTTACTCGTCCTTTTTTACAGCAATACATCGATAAAGGATATATCTATGCATCCATGCACCTGGAATATGCTTCAGCAGATTTTGCCATTGCAAAATTTGCCAGGCAAACTACCGGTAATGAAACTTTATACAACACATACCTGCAACGTTCACAATCCTGGAAAAATTTGTACAATCCTGCTACCAACTGGCTGCAGTCAAGGGAAGTGGATGGCAGTTGGAAAAAGTACGATGAAGATTGGCGGGAAGCATCCTACAAAAATTATTTCTGGATGGTACCGCATAATTTAAGGGGCCTTATTAATATAATGGGTGGCAACGAAGCAGCAGAAAAAAGGCTTGATAGTTTTTTTACAAAAATAAATGCATCCTACAACCAGGAATGGTTTGCGGCGGGTAATGAACCAGATTTTCAAACGCCGTGGATATATAACTGGGTCCGTAGGCCGGTTAAAACGCAACAACTCGTTAAAAGAATAATTAAGGAGCAATACAGCAACAGACCCAGTGGTTTACCCGGCAATGATGACTTAGGTGCAATGGGTGCATGGTATGTATTTGCTAATATCGGTCTTTACCCGGTAGTGCCTGCTGTAGCAGGCTTCTCCATCAACAGCCCTTCCTTTCCACAAATAGATCTTCATCTTGCAAAAGGGGTGCTGCATATTACCGGCGGTGATGAAAACAACGCTTACATTCACTCGCTGCAATTAAATGGTAAGCCATTTAACAGCACCTGGTTGCCGCTGGAACAGGTCGCAAATGGCGGTGAACTTATATTTACGTTATCTGGTGACAGTATGCAGGATTGGGCGTTAAAGGAAACACCTCCGTCTTTTGATAATGTCAATATCTCAGACAATTTGCCGGACTGGGCTTTTGGACCGTTCGTTCGTCCGGACAATGTAAACCCGATCATTACACCGGATACAAGCTCGGTATTTGTTGATCCTATGACGAATAAGAAATTAAAATGGGAAGCAAATAATGTTTTCAATCCGGCAGCAACTATCAAGGACAATAAAATTGTTGTTTTATACAGGGCAGAAGATAAATCCGGTGAAGGTATGGGTGGCAGAACATCTCGTATTGGGATGGCTGAAAGCACTGATGGAATTATAATGCAGCGCCGGAAAACGCCCATTCTTTTTCCTGCAAAAGACAATCAAAAAGAATTTGAATGGATAGGCGGGTGCGAAGATCCCCGAGTAGCCGTTACCGAAAATGGTACCTACATAATTTTTTACACGCAGTGGAATAAGAAAGTGCCGAGATTGGCTGTAGCTACATCAAAAGATTTGTTGCACTGGAAGAAATATGGATCGGTTTTTAGAAGGGCGCTGAGTGGTAAATATTTCAACATGGCAACTAAATCGGCTTCCATTATTACAAAGTTGGTAAATGGCAAACAAATAATCGCAAAAGTAAATGGCAAGTATATGATGTATTGGGGCGAAGCCGCAGTATTTGCTGCCACTTCCGATGATTGTATCAATTGGACACCCGTGGAGAATAAGGATGGTAGTTTAATGAAACTGATTGAGCCAAGAAAAAATTATTTTGATAGCGAGCTTACAGAATGTGGACCACCCGCTGTGATTACTGATAAAGGTATTGTCTTGCTTTACAATGGAAAGAACCGTGGTGATGCAAACGGCGATAGAAATTATACACCTGATTCCTATTGTGCCGGACAAGTGTTGTTTGATTTGAAAGAGCCGTTGAAGCCAATTGAAAGATTGGATCAGCCTTTCTTTATACCCACTGCCTCCTTCGAGAAAAGCAGCGAGTACCCTGCGGGAACGGTGTTCGTGGAGGGCTTGGTCTATTTCAGAGAAAAATGGTGGTTGTACTATGGCTGTGCCGGCTCAAGGGTAGCAGTAGCCGTTTTTGATCCATCCAATAAATAGTTTTAAAATAATCCTGTTAGAATAAGAACCATTAATAATGATTGTATTTAAAACAGTAACAGCATAAGCCACCTCTTTTGGTTCGGTCACGGCATGCCGTGATTCAAAAAATGCGCAGTATATTTTTTGAAATAAACGGAAGCGGTGCATGGCAGTTACGCAGCCCAAAAGAATCACCGTTACTGAATGAAGGATTGGGGTAAATTATAAAGAGGTAATATATTTAATGTCAGCGCAAATCATTCGTTTCTTAATTATAAGATATAAATCAGCTATTTTCAAAAAGGGGTTAAGTGGTTGTAACATCAAATCCTCTAATTAGGTGAAAACCCACATTCTTTTCGGTATTGTGAAGGTGTTTTTTTTGTAATTTTTTTAAAGAAATTATTGAAGTTGGTCATATTCTGATACCCCGATTGAAAACAAACATCTGCTATTGACAATTCTAGATTGTTTAAAAGCTTACATGCATGACCAACTCTCAATTCATTTAAAAATTCTGAGAATGATTTATGTGTTCTTTTTTTAAAAAAGTTACAAAAAGCAGGTGGTGTTAAGTTCGCAACGGAGGCTATTTGTGTTAATGAGATAGGATCAGTAAAGTTTTTAATCAGGTATTTATATATATTGTTCATTCTTTGTGTATCTTTTTCATTAAACGAGTGCTCGTAGCCTACAGACGCAAGACATTCATACTCTTTACTTTCAAGAAATAAATTGATAATATCCAGGAAATCGATGACTTTTTCAAGTCCTCTCTTTGTATGAATGCCATTCAATATACTTAAAGCTTTTTGCTGAGTATTGCCAAAAAAACGTATGCCTCTTTGAGCTTTTTTTAGGAGCGCATTTATCTTTAAATCATACTGGTCTTCATTGGTTAACCCTGAAAGAAAATCGGGATTAAAATAAGTTACAATCGCTTTAGCTGAAGCCTTGTTTTCTTCTTTAAAATAATTTGGGTCATTATACCAAATATGAGGAAGGTTAGAGTTCATCAAAACAAGATCACCAGAGCAAAAGTTAGCAATATTATCACCCACTATTCTCTTGCCTGAACTTTCAACAACATAATTCATTTCACACAATCCATGAAAATGGAA